>CAIYYT010000251.1 GCA_903930455.1 uncultured bacterium
CCTGGATTTCATCCTTCTGCGTTGGCGCATGAAAGCCGAACGTCACATAGTCGTTCTCCCTGGTACTCGCCGCCTGAACAGCACCGAACGCGCAATGATGGTTCGTCACAATGAGGCCTTCGGAGGAGACGAATGATCCGGTACACCCGCTCAATTGGACAACGGCATCGATAAGGCTGGCGTGATTGGGATTGTAGATTGCCTTTGGGTCGATTTTGAGGCCTTTTGCCTTCAAATTGAGCTTGTAGATCTCACTGATGGGGTACATTCCCTCATCGGCGAGCGTGAGCTGCAATAGGAAGAAAGCAAAACAGAGAAGGAGGAGAAAACGCTTTGCCATGGTAACGACCTCCATTGAATGAAAGAGATGGGGCTGAAGTGTATTCAATTTTTTCCGAAAAGCCAATGGGAAGAGAAGAACGTAAGACGGGAGACGCAAAATGAAAGACGACACAGAAATAGAGAGGCGACAATGAGTGTAAGGGGACACAAATGGATAGAAGAAACGCAAAAGCGGCTCGCTGCGACCCCGTCGAGCCGCTTCAATCCACGAGTCACTAATTAACCACTCACCAATCAACTTCAAGCATCTACACCTTCTTCACGAACACTCTGGCATCCCCGAACTTCATGTCGAGTTGATATGATGTTGCCCCGGTATTTCGGACACCAAGAAAAGGTGATATCTTACGCCTGGAGGTGTCCGTATGGCAATACGTCGCCAGAGATTTGATAAACAGTTTAAGTTAGATGCGCTGTGCTTGATTCAGGACAGCGATCGTCCCCTAGCCGAGATTGCTCGAGAGCTTGGCGTGCACCCAAATGTTTTGTATCGGTGGCGCAATCAGCTCTTGGCTGATCCCGATCAGGCTTTTCCCGGCAAGGGCAAGCTCAAGCCTGAAGACGAAGAACTCCGAAGGCTCCGCCGGGAGTTAGACATCGTCAAGGAGGAGCGCGACATTTTAAAAAAAGCCTTGGCCGTGTTTTCTCGACGCGCGCACTGAAATTTGCCTTTGTGCAGGAACACTCAGTGCGATATTCCGTTATAACCTTGTGCCGGATGCTTGGCGTTTCACGCAGTGGATATTATGCGTGGCATCATCGTCTGCCCAGTGAGCGCCAACGAGCCAATGAACAACTGGCACAACGGATTGCCGAGATTCATCAACAGAGCCGTCAGAGCTACGGAAGCCCCAGAATCGTTAAGGCGCTCCGCCAGCAAGGCTTCTGTTGCAATCGCAAGCGGATCGTACGGCTGATGCAGATCCATCAGATCCGGGCCAAAACAAAGCGGCGCTTTAAGGTCACGACCAACTCAGAGCATCGATTGCCGGTGGCCAACGACTTGGTGCAACAGAACTTTGCTGTCAACGCACCGAATAGCGTCTGGACAAGCGATATCACCTACTTGTGGACCCGTGAAGGCTGGGTCTATTTGGCCGTGATCTTGGATCTATTTGCACGCTGTATCGTTGGCTGGGAGCTCAGCAGCCGTTTAACGGCCGATCTTGTCACCTCGGCACTGCAACGGGCTCTTGATTGGCGACAGCCAGAGCCCGGACTCATCTTGCATTCGGATCGTGGCAGTCAATATGCCAGCCAAGAACTACACCTCTTGGTCGAGCATTACTCGATTCGGCAAAGCATGAGCGGCAAAGGCAACTGCTATGATAACGCAGTCACTGAAAGCTTCTTTCACACTCTGAAAACTGAACTTACGTTCTTTGAGCACTATGAATCTCGTCAGGAAGCACGGTCCAGCATCTTCGAATACATTGAAGTGTTCTATAACCGTCAGCGTCTGCACTCAACCAACGGCTATCTGTCTCCGTTTGACTTTGAAAACTTGAATGCTGTAACTTAATCCACTGTCCGAAAAACGGGGTCAAGATCA
>CAIYYT010000252.1 GCA_903930455.1 uncultured bacterium
AGTATTGCCTCGGCGGCGGTGACAAATGCGCCATTAACTTTATCCGCCAACTGCCGCACCGACTCGGCTTCGTGTAGCAAAACTTCGCGGGCGCGCTTAAGCATTTTTGATTCCGTCACGGTACAATTGAAGCAGGTTAATACCTCTGGCGTCAAGCAGGAAATTGATTACTTCTCGACAGCAGCCTTTGCCCCCTTTACGTTCGGTCTGATAATGCGCGAATTCGAGCACTTCCCTTTCAGCGTCTGCGGGACATACCGCGAGACCGACCCGCTCCATGACGACGATATCGGGTACATCGTTGCCGATACAGCCGACTTGCGATGGTTGCAGGTTGTGTTTCTTCATCAGGTCGGCGAGCGCCGCCTGCTTGTCCCATTGCAGTTGAACGTCGGCAATACCGAGTTCCTGGCAACGTCGGATCGTGATGTCGGAGTTACGCGCTGAGATCACGGCATAATTAAGCGCCTTTCCGGTTGTGGCGCGGATGGCAAACCCGTCGGCGGCGGAAAAGTTCTTAGCTTCTTGATTGCCGCTCATGAAAATCATCCGATTGTCGGTGAGAACACCATCAACGTCGAGGATCAGCAGTTTGATATCGCGGATATCGGCTTCAAGCTTGCGCTGTAATCTCTGCAATCTTCTTAACCTCGATCAGATATTGCTCAACTTCCGCCAGCGGCAACTGAGTCGCTGAATCAGATTTCGCTTGCGATGGATCAGGATGCGTTTCAAAGAACAAGCCATCTATACCGACGGCGATAGCTGCCTTGGTGAGCGGCAACACAAACTCACGCGCGCCGCCGGAGGAACCACCCTGACCTCCCGGTTGCTGCACCGAGTGGGTTGCATCAAAGACCACGCAGTGACCGGTGGCTTTCATTTTGACCAGCGAACGGTAATCAACGACCAAATCGCGATAACCAAAGGTCGTGCCGCGTTCGGTCAACATGATGTTGCGATTGCCGGTAGCGACGGCTTTCTGGGCGATGTGAGCCATGTCTTCCGGCGCGAGGAACTGCCCCTTCTTGATGTTGACCGCCTTGCCGGTAGCGGCGGCAGCGACAATGAGATCGGTTTGGCGGCACAAAAACGCGGGTATTTGCAGGACATCACAAACCTCGGCGGTAATCGCGGCCTCTGAAGTTTCATGGATGTCGGTTAGCACCGGCACATCAAATCTCTTATGCACTTCCTCGAGGATCCGCAGCGCCCGATCATCGCCGATACCGGAAAATGATTGTCCGGAGAGACGGTTCGCTTTGCGGTAGGATGATTTGAATATCAGTGGGAAGCCGAATCGCTCTGAGAGCTTACAGAGTTTATCGGCTGTCGTCAATACGATCTCTTCCGATTCGACAAGACATGGTCCCGCGATCAGAAACAGTTTTCCACCACCAAACGACCGGTTGCCAACTTGTATCATAATGTGGTCTTGAACTCGGTTTCCGCTTCTTCGGTTTCCAACTCCAACTCCAACTCCGGCTGAGGCGGGTTGTCGTGATATTGAGCCGCCGCTTTCACGAATTCACGGAACAGCGGATGCGCGGCACGGAAACGACTTTTCAACTCGGGATGGAATTGCACCCCGACAAACCAACGGTGATTCGGAAGCTCCACTATTTCCACAAGCTTGCCGTCGGGGGACATGCCGCTCAATTTCAGGCCCGCGCCGGCTAGTAGATCGCGGTACCTGTTGTTGAATTCATAACGGTGACGATGGCGCTCGGAGATTTGACGTTGCCCGTAGGCCTCGAAACTCCTGCTGTTTTCGTCCAGCACACAGGGAAACGCTCCCAGTCGCATGGTTCCGCCCATTTCGGTGACTTCATGCTGATCGGCCATCAGGTGGATCACCGGATGTTTCAGATCGCGGTAGAACTCATAGCTGTGCGCATCGGAAAGACCGGCGATATTCCGCGCAAATTCAATCACGGCGCACTGCATTCCAAGGCAGATTCCGAAAAACGGGATATTCCGCTCGCGGACGTACCGGATTGATTCAATTTTGCCTTCAACACCACGTTCGCCGAACCCACCGGGAATAAGCAGACCGTCGATGTTCTGCATATAAGCCCCCGCGCCATTGGCTTTGATATCTTCCGAGGCGATCCAGACCAGATCAACCTTAACGTTGTTTTCGGCTCCGGCATGAATAAAGGCTTCGATGATTGACTTATAGGCGTCCTTCAGATTGACATACTTGCCGCAGATGCCGATGCGAACATGCTTTTCCGGGTTTTTAATACGCTGGACGATACTCTGCCATTCGCTCAGGTCAGGTTGCGGGGCATCCAGACCGAGAAATTCCACGATGTAATCATCCAATCCCTGCTCGTGATAGACCAGCGGCACTTCGTAAATCGATTCCACATCAAGAGTCTCGATCACATGCTTTGGCGCAATGCTACAGAACAAACCGATCTTCTCCCGAATCGATTCCGATAGCGGCTTCACCGAACGGCAGAGCAGTGCCTGTGGCTGAATTCCGATCGAGCGCAGCTCTTTCACAGAGTGTTGTGTTGGTTTGGTCTTGAGCTCTCCGGCAGTCTCCACCCACGGGACAAGCGTCAAGTGAATAAACATGGTGCTGCCGGGACCTTCTTCGAGCGCAATCTGACGAGCGGCTTCCAGAAACGGCAATGATTCAATGTCACCTACGGTGCCGCCGATCTCGGTAATCACGACGTCATAGCAACCGTCCTTTTGAGCCAGTTTGCGGATACGGGCCTTGATTTCATTGGTAATGTGCGGAATCACCTGCACCGTTGCCCCGAGATAATCACCTCGGCGTTCACGATTGATAACGGTAAGGTAGACCTGGCCCGCCGTAACATTGTTGTCACGCGTCAGTGTTACATCGGTGAAACGCTCGTAGTGACCCAGATCGAGATCGGTTTCGGCGCCGTCATCCAGCACGAATACTTCACCGTGCTGGAATGGATTCATCGTGCCGGGATCGACATTAATATAGGGATCCATTTTCTGCTGGTTGACCCGCAAACCTCGTTTCATCAGCAGCACGCCTATGGACGATGACGCTATGCCTTTGCCCAGAGAGGAAACGACTCCTCCGGTGACGAATATGTACCTGGCTTTGTCCATCTATCTGACTCCTCTCTCTTGCGAGAGTATCTTGCTCGCAGCCAACAAATCCTCGGGGGTGTTGATCGACATTACCGGCGTGTCAAGACGCGCGGCTCCGATCGGAAACCCCGATTCAAGTATGCGCAATTGCTCCAGCGATTCGGCGATTTCGCCTGAGGTCGGTGATAATACGGCGTACATCGTCAAAAAATCCTTCCTATATGCATAGATGCCAACATGGCCATAATTGACCAGTGCAGCGCCATTGTCTCCGGTTATCGGCTGCCGCGAAAATCTGATCGCCCGATCGTTTTCGTCAAGTGCCACCTTAACCAAATTACGGTCGGCAAGTTCATTCGGATCGGCAATCAAAAATACCGCCGTCGCCACTGGCAGCTCTGAATTCCACTCCAGTATCCGAACGGTGCGACCTATGATGACGCTATTGACAAAAGCTTCATCTCCCTGAATATTGACGCAGATATCACAGTCAATGCTGGCGACGGCTGCCGCGCAGCGCTCCGAACCGTTGCGAAACGGCTTTTCTGAGTAGAAAACCTCGCCGCCATGAGCGGTGACCAGTTCCTCGATTGTGCGGTCATCGGTGGCGACAATCAATCTCTGGAAATCGGAGTACTGACGTGCGCCATCAAGCGTGTGCAGGATCAGTTCCTTGCCCTCCAGCTTGGCGAGACCTTTACCGGGGAAACGGCTGGAACCGAGGCGCACCGGTATAACTCCGCAGATTTTCAACGTCTCTGTTCTTCCTGCATAACAACCACTATGTGTGCTAACTCCTTCAACGTCAATATCATATGGCCATTGGCAGACCAAGTCGCCCCAACTGAGCCAGCTTGGAGGACTCAAATTGATTAATCATGTGCGGGCAATCCCGTGTCAGAACCAAAAAGCACGGGATTCAGGCTACCGGTTTTATGCACGAAAGTCAAGGGATTAAATACTGGATCAAGACTTCCCGGAGAAATTTTGAGAAGTCTCGTTTTTTTTACATGAGAAACATCGTCACTTGGACAGGCACGCACACATTCCTGCGTCACAGCAATTGCGGGCTTGAGCCGCTAGTATCCGAACACCGTGATTGAGCGCGTCGCGCTTTCGGTGACAAATATCTCACGCCGCAAAGAGTTGATGGCAATTGAAGTCGGCTGTCGGAGGTCGCGGTCCTGCGGATAGACCAGCTTCAGGCGACCAGAAAGATCATAGACGTACACTTTTCCCGTCGTTTTGTCGAGCAGGTGCACTCGGATCAGTTCCGGTTGCCAACGGTCTTTGGAGGCCGGAGTCGCAGATTTCGAACCGTCGGCAACAGCAAAGCATATCGGCGTCGTAATTCTTGTCAACTTCGGCTGCTCCAGTTCGTTCACGAAATCGCCAGTGGGAGAGTAGATGACCGCTTTGCCGGAAGCATCACCAATCCAGATACTCCCCTCGGGCGTAATACAGGCAGCGCTCGGCTCACGCAGACGCGAGTGATCTTCACCGGGAATAAGATCCATCAGTTCCAGGAAATCAAAGAAGGGTTGTTGATTGACCAACGATATAACGGCCACTTGCGCGGCTTTCGAGTCGATCACGGTTAGAAGCTTGCCGTCAGTAGCAATCTGGATGGGTCGAACGCGCACCGAGCGCCCAGGATACCAAGCGACAGAGTTGACATACTCTCCGCTGGCGTCAAAAACGGCTATCAGTCCCTTGATCGTGTCGGCAACGATAAGTTGACTGTCTGTAACCGCAATGGCGGTTGGGATAATGACGGCGGGCTTGTCCAGATGCAGCGAGCCAAACTGTCTGAGGGTCGGAGAATAGATCTGAATTAGCGACTCCCCGACGAAGCTGACATAGATTGAATCATGACCGACAGCAATATTCTGCGGAGTTAGGTCTATGCCCCCTTCGCGAACCTGAAAACTGGTCAACAACACTGGCGGTGAGTCGAGCGGCAACGGCTGATGTTGCGGTAAGCGCATTGACAGCATCGGCTTGAGCTGGAAAAGGTACACCCCATAGAGAACAAGAATCGAGGCCAATACCAGCAAAATGATCCCACCCCAGTTGCGCGATTCCCGTTTCGCCAGACGCAGTGACGCATTCTCGGGTTGTGTTTGCGTCGTTTCCATCGTCAGCTTCGCACCTCTAGCTATCACAGGGTCATACAGTACTGCTGATATTCCCTGCAAGCGCGGGAATCCAGCCATTATTGTTATCGGAAATCGCGAAGCAAACTCGCACGCTGGCGGACGAGAATCGTCGATTATAGTGTGCGGCTGAAACATTCTGACACCAAGGCGTGTCCTAAGGGCAGAACGACATCAGAAATCACCGAGGAGGTGGAAGATGACTAAGAGACTATATCGTTCGCGACAGCATCGGGTTTTTGCCGGTGTTTGCGGTGGCTTGGGAGAGTATTTTGACGTTGACCCGGTTTTCATCCGCATTGCGATGGTAATCCTGCCTTTCGTTCACGGCATTGGGCTGATCGCGTACATTGTGGCCTGGATCGCCATGCCCAATGCGCCGCTGGTCACAGCAAGTTCACAGCAGCCGGAGTCGGCAAGCGTTGCACCGGTTGAGGTTCAGCCGCAGCAGGAGCCCTCAGTGTGGCGCATTTATCTTCCGGGACTTATTTTCATCTTTCTCGGCGTGGTCTTTCTGATGGATCACTTCTTCTGGTGGTTCCACTGGCATCATGTCTGGCCTGTGCTTTTGATAGTTGTCGGGGCCGCGATGATTTGGAGATCAATTAAACACAAAGATAATAGTGGAGGGGTCCATGAATCCTTCGAGAGTTAGATGGGGGATCACCCTCATCCTGATCGGGTTGGTATTTCTTGCCAATAACCTGGGTGGGCTGAGTTGGTGGGTTTGGTATGATCTAATGCGTCTGTGGCCGGTTTTGCTGATCGTCATCGGGCTGGAGATCATCGTCAAGCGCACTAAGCTACAAGTGCTCGGTTACTTGTCCTCGATTCTGGTCATAGCCACCTTCGCCTATGTGATCTATGACAATCGCGATGGCAACGATGACGGCTACGGAGCCTTTCCTTCCTCGCGCAGTGAAAGCGTTCTGAAGTACACGAACGAGTCCACCGCCGACATCAAGGTCAAGTTTGACAATGGTCGTCTCTATTTCAACACCGGTGAAAACGACATTCTGCGCGTAGTGGCTGAGAATTCGCGACGTGGTGTCCACATGAGTAGTGATTGCTCCGGTTCTGGCTGCAAAATTGACCTGACCCCGTCCGGCAAACGCTGGGGGCAGTGGGTGACGATCGGCTCATATGAGAGCCACTGGAAATGCTTTGTCCGTCCCGAGATCACCGGCAGCTATGATCTTGACATCGACAATACCGATTTGCGTTTTTTTGCCCAGGAACTGAAGGTCGATAGGCTAGTGATTAACGCCGACCATTCGGATCTGGTGGTGAGATTAGGCAAGCAACAAGCTCACACAGCAGTGGAAGTGACTGGCGGCAATTCCGATCTGGACATCTATTTCCCCGACTCAACCGGGCTGCGAATCGAGGGTACCTACCCTTCACAGACGGAAAGCGATGCTCTCAAGCTGACTGATCGCGGTGGTTACCTCGCCAACGATCTGTATGACCGCGCGGCAGTCATCTTTACGCTCAAGTCCGATCTGAGTCGCGGCAAGTTGCGAGTCAGTAGTTACTAGACGGGCAAATTTGCATTTGCCCTCTTGCTAAAATAGGACTGTGGACGTATATTATAGGTGGAACAGTCGCACGTTGGGTTGGCTGCGAACTGAACCGGCAGCCAAGCCTGCTTCCCGTGACCGTTCCCACCGAACAAGCGTCTCTAACTCAACCAGGAAGAGGAAGGACGGTTGTTCCACAGCTATAGAACCTCATTGAAGGTACCCAAGCCAGTGGCTCGAGACCTCACAATTCGAGCCACTTTTATTTAGTGGCCGAGTCGCTGCCTCTTCTGTCAATAGCTGCTCATGTTGATATTGACGGTTTTCCATTCGTACTGGACAAGGTTGCTTGCAGTCAGACTTC
The DNA here is from genome assembly GCA_903930455.1 of uncultured bacterium. GTDB lineage: Bacteria > Zixibacteria > MSB-5A5 > CAIYYT01 > CAIYYT01 > CAIYYT01. The sequence continues at coordinate 7,128 of CAIYYT010000252.1, forward strand.
CCACACGGTACTCGCCGATGCCATGCCATCCAAACAGATCGCCATCATCAATCTGATCGTTGCCGTTGTTGTCCTGCCAAGTGCCCAAGCAATTACTGATCACTCACACCCGAGGCACGGCTTCGGACCTGCCTTAAACATGTAGTTGATCAAGTATACCACGTCGGCAATAGTGACCCTCAAATCGCAGTCGACGTCACCTCCCCTTGGGTCCTGAGGAGGAGCACCGTACCTGAAGATATAGTTGACCATATAGACAATATCGGCAATGTTGATGTCGCTGGACCCATCCACGTCTCCGCAGGGGGTGTCGCCTAAGACAATGTCTCCTTGAGGGCAATGCACAAACTGCGGACGCAATCTGATTCCATCTGTCGTCGACAGGATAAACGGACCGGCGGGGGGATAAAATGCACTATCAATCATGATGTGCCCCGATGTCGCCGTCGCCTTGATTTTGAACTTTAGCATGACAAGCAGCTTTGCTTTGTCGGTAGTATTGACTGGGATCGGATGCAATACATCGTCGTCGTCGGGGAGGTCGTACCAACCGAAAAGATACTGTCCCGGCATCGCATCACCAACTACCTCTCCCATATATCCTGCACCAGCCCCCGGTATGATAGTACCCGTCGTATCATATGTCTTCTTCGCGATTTCTAATGACGTGCCGTCGAACTTGAAGCCAAGGGTAAAGCCTCCGATTTCTTCATCATTCCAAACATAGATCGGTACCATAATCGAATCTCCGGGGACAACCGTCGGGATTCTGATAGGGCATCCAACTCGAACAGTATCGCAGACGCCGAAATCCAGCTCGGTGATATAATTGTTAGCAGGTATCAGTTCCTGCGTCCAGCAGACGTGACAGGTATCCGGTGTGACGTAACAGGTGTCTGCGGCGAAGCTTTCAGTAGCCATCAACGCCACGCAAACGGCCACGAGCACAAACAAAGCTCTCAATCTCATCTTACCTCCTATGTATATTAACAAATTACATTCGCTCTTGAGATTTTGCATCCTGTATTCCCCGTCCTACCGCGCCAAGAAAAGCGGCGAAATGAGAATCACCGCAGATCACGGTAAGAACCCAAATCATAAGATAGCAAAGCCGCACTATTTGTCAAGGATTTTCGCCGATGCTATGAGTCGCCATGCAGCATTCCGCTCTGCTTAGTCTGGTCGGGACGGCCAAGCCCTGACAGGGGTCCACACCTCTTTCCTTGCCCAATTCTCCCGCACCCATAGCGGCTGTTTACCCCACGAACAAATTGGAACTTCTCCCGCGACCGACAAGTAATAGTGAGTACGAAGAGTATCGAAAGGAGAACCAATGAAGTCTCTTAGCAGGAAACATCTCGTCTTTGTAGCGCTGATGGCGTTCTTCGTTGTCATTGGGGCGCAACAAGTTTTCGCGGCTGGCAAACCCTGGATTGGCATATACATGCAGGACGTCACCCCCGATCTGGCTGATGCCTTCAATTTGTCGGTCAGCAAGGGAGTGGTAATCAACGACGTTGCCGACAAGTCGCCTGCCGACAAGGCCGGACTGAAACCAAAGGATGTCGTCCTCACCTGGAATGGCAAAACGGTGGCCAGTTCTGAGGAGCTGACCGGACTGGTCGGCGCCAGCAATGTTGGCGACAATGTCACGCTGTTTGTCAATCGGGGCGGCAAGAACATTGATCTCAGCTTGCAGGTCGGTGAACGCAAAGAATCTGTCTATTCCTTCCACAGTGACAACCCCGGCAGCGGCTTTCACAAAAACACGGAAGCGTCCAAAACTGTCGGTATCGGTGTCTCGATGCAATCGCTGTCAGGTAAACTGGGGGATTACTTCGGCGTTCCCGATGGCGAGGGTGCATTGATTACCGAGGTAATGAAAGACACCCCCGCTGAGAAAGCCGGTTTGAAAGTCGGGGACGTTATCGTTCAGGTGGACAAGGAGAAAGTGCCAAGCCCTAGCGATGTCAGTTCGATCATCCGCGACAAACAGAAAGGTGATAAGGTCGATCTGGTAGTGGTGCGGGACAAAGCGGAGAAAACCATAACCCTGCAGGTTGACGAAATCGGCAGTTACGGCTCGGCAGATCCCTTGGAGATGTACATGCCCTTCCTTAACCAGGGCAATCGTGCTCCGGCGCCTATGTATCGCAACGATACCAATAGCGAAGATACGCAGCGCAAGATGGACGAGCTCCAGAGCAAACTGGAAGAGATGCAGCGCAAGCTCGACCAATTGGAACGCAAAATGAAATAGTAGTTTTTTTTCTGGCCTTGTCGAGGAGTCTACCCGACTACGGGGTTCGGCAGAGTCAGGGGTTTCTGACACACAAGAAAGGATTTTGACATCCAATCCTTTCATTCGTGGTTTCGCCGGCGGGAGGGGTCACCCGTCGGCGTTTCTTTTGACTCGCGTTCAACGCCGAAGTGTGCCGTCTCGGTTCCTTCAGCTTTGTTTCCCCGGTTGGTAATGTGTCTACTTCAAGTCAAAAAGGCACGACGACTCGGAACGACCCATCCAGTAATTGATCATCACGATCACATCGGCAATCGTGAAGACCCGGTCACAGTCGGTGTCGGCGGCATAAATCGGGCAGGGTACCAGAGCTCCGCGGAAAATGACGTTAACCATCGCCACAATGTCGGCGATATTAATTCTGCCGTCGATTGACAAATCTCCGACGCGGAACGGGTATTCAATCATGCCGATATCCTCGTGCGAGCCTCCCAATGGATGCGTCTCGGGAATGCCGGCGCCGGCATCAATCAGTCGCGACTGGCAGGTCAACGAAAAATCGTATTCCGCAGGATTGACATACCCGGCATCAAGGTAGATGTTCTTATACACGTCGGCTGAGTCCATGTTGAAATTCTGCGTCCGTTTGTCTCCCAGGCTGGCATCTCCACAACCCGCGAAATTGCCATTCTGGTTGCGGAAGAAATCGCAATACTTGATCTCCCAGAGACCATTGTTGCAGTAGATGCCTCCGCCGGCTTTCGCCCCGTTTTCGGTCACAGCGTTATTGTAGATTTCGACCGCCGCCGTTTCGATTATCAGCGCACCGCCGTTGGTGTCGGCGATGTTTTGGTAGAACACGTTGTGCGTAACCGTCACTCTGCAATGGTCCAACGACATGCCGCCACCGTTGCCGGCAGTATTGGCGACAAGGGCGTTATGGACGATCGTGGGACTCCCGCCGTACACGGCGATCCCGCCGCCGATAATGGCGCTGTTTTTGCGGATGATATTGTACTTGATAGTCGGCGAACTCTCCCCTGTCACCAAAATACCGCCTCCCAGGAATGATCCGGGTACCAGCGTGCCGATTCCCTTGGCAAGAGTAAATCCAATCAGGACCGTGGACGTATCTTCGCCGGAAGCGAATAGGACCACAGACGCCGAATCGGGGAAAATCGGCCGACTGCCATCGATGACCGTGCTGCGAATTGTGCTTACGCTCTGGTCTATCAGATACCGCGACGCGACCACGATTTTCTTGCCTCGAAAATTCAGATTTTCATAGTATAGGCCCGGGGCGACCAATACCGTATCGCCATTCTTGGCATTACTAATCGCAACCTGAATTGAGACGAACTGGCCAGGTACTTGAATGACCTTGCCCGCTAGGGAAGTGAATAGAATGACTACCGCCGATGCTATCAGCATCACAAACCGAAACATATTTCTCCCTACCGGCCAGTAGTACAGCCCCTAGTATAACTAATCAAGGTTCATTTGTAAAGAGATTTGGCGAAACGTTGGCCGAAATGATTGGATGGCTCCCGCATGAGATTCCGTCTTTTGGCCGAAAAAACAAGAGGGAGACAATATCACAAAAAAGCCCGCGTCTTTCTAAGGTGCGAGCCTCTTATTTGCTGCCAGGCTATCGGTTTTCTTTCTATTTGCCGCCCGGGGCCGATTTCGCAGTCGAATCGGGCTTAGCTTGTTGCTGCTTACTCAATCTTGCCGCCATCGAGTCGGCTTCGGCCTGCGTTTTGGGAGTTCCCTGACTTTGCTGTTCCAGAAACGGACGTACTTGACCAAACATCCGCAAATGATCTGATTTCATGGCCTTGTCCAGCAGATCGGTCGCCTCGGCAGCATACTTGCCCTTGGGGGCTTCCTTAAGATACTGCCGTAGCTTATCGACAATCTGTATATCCCACTTTTCGCTGATAATTTTGTTCATAAGCGCTTTGCGCTCGGGCGAACCCGGCAACGTAAACGCCCGGTCGATTTCATCCAACATCTTCTTCGCATCGGTATACAGTGCCTTAGTCTGTGCTGGTTCCGACGCGCAGCCACCGACCCAAAGGGCAGCCAACACCGTCATGGCAGACAGATACAGAAAAACGGCTCTTTTCACAGTCTCCTCCGAAAGTTAGAACATCGAATCGCGACATTTTAACACATTGCCGCCCCAGGTCAACCGGTTTGTGCGAACTGGTTCCGCCCGACTGCAAAATTCCGCTTGCCAAAACGCCGACTCACTCTTACCCATAGGCAGGATACTGCCGCTCCGAATCATAATCGTAACTTCACGGTGGTGGCTACGTTTAGTATCCTGGAGGTCACCAATGATGACACGACCGAAAACGGCCTGCTTTCGCCGGATCAGCTTAACGCTGATTCTTTTACTAACCGCCTGCACCACGGTTTCTGCCTACCAGTACAAGAAAGGCAGCGACATCTACATCACCGGTGATTTTCAGGAGGACCTATTTCTCACCGGTAGCACCGTCAATTTTGACGGCAGCATTGTCGGCGACATTCTTGCAGCTGCCTACGTCGTTACGATCAACGGCAATGTCGACGGCAACGTCCTCGCGGCTGCGCGAAAAGTCACTGTCAACGGCGAAATCTGCCGCTCTCTGCGTTGTGCCGCCCAAACCGTTAATATCACGTCGCGAGTTGATGGTGATGTCGTTACCTTCTCGGCAGACATGACTCTGGGCGATGACGCCGTCATTGGTAGAGACATTGCCGTATATAGCGGTGAAGCTTTCCTTGATGGAACGGTCGCAGGCAGAGCTTATGTCAGCGCCGGCAAGGTCACGATTGCCGGGCACATCGATGGTGATGTCACGATTATTGCCGACAAGATTTCGATAACACCGGATGCCGTTATCGGCGGCGAATTGAACTATACTTCCCAGATCAAAGCCAATATTGCCTCCGGTGCCCAGATCACCGGCGATGTCAAATGGAAGAAGAAATCCAGATCATCCGAATCATCCGACTATTCAGGCATGATCCCGCGTCCTGTCGGTCTTTTCTGGTCAATGATCTTCTTTGTCGGCTCACTTATCCTCGGTATCGCCATGATTCTGATCCGCCGCGATCAGGTCGTCGCCGTTGCCGAAGAGATCAGAAGAAATGCTGCGCTCGATGGCTTAATCGGTATCGGAATCATAGTTGCCATACCGTTGGTACTGGTTCTAACCTGTCTTACGGTCGTCGGCATACCCATTGCCATAGCCGGTTTCGCGATCTATACGCTTGTTTTTCTCATGGCTAAGATTTTCGTCGGCATCACGATCGGCCTGCTGCTTCTGGGCTTGCTCAAGAAAAGCGGCCGTACCTCGCTCGGCTGGGCGCTTCTGGTGGGCATGATTTTGCTGGCAATTGGCTACAAGATTCCGATTGTTGGCTGGATCGCCTATGTCCTTGCCTGGGCTGTCGGCACCGGTGCATTAACGATGCGGCTCTTCAAGAGAAGAGTGACGACCGCACCAATTCCGTAGCGCCGGCCTCGAGGATATTGAGCGCACGCTTGACCTGACATGTACTTCGATCAACGAGATTTTGACATCAAATGCGAATGGGGACTGCCCGGCATCGAGCATTTGTCCCCATACAGTGATGTCATCATCATCGTTGACGTGCTATCGTTCTCTACCTGTGTGGATGTTGCCGTTGGTAACGGCGCTCCTGTCTATCCGTATCGTTGGCGCGACGGAACAGCAGAGGCTTTCACGGCATCAATCGGCGGTGTCTTGGCGCGTTCGCGTTGGCAAGCTCAGGGAGGTTACTCTCTGTCCCCCGTGTCACTGCTGGGTATCCCCTTCGGTACGCGACTGGTTCTCCCATCTCCAAATGGATCGGCACTGAGCACCGCTACCGGGCATTTGCCGACATTTGCCGGCTGTCTGCGCAACGCCCGCGCCGTGGCAACAGCCGCCGAGCAGATCGGCAAGCGTATCAGCGTGATACCTGCAGGTGAGAAATGGCCTGACGGAAACCTGCGACCTGCGATTGAAGACCTGATCGGCGCCAGCGCCATCATCTCGCATCTATCGGGAAGACGTTCTCCGGAAGCGGAAGTAGCGGTCGCAGCATTCACTTCTGTGCAGAGTCATCTACTTCAGACATTGCAGCAATGTGGTTCAGGTCGGGAGATGATTGACATTGGCTTCGGAAGCGATATTGATTTGGCAGTTGCCTTGAATCAAAGCAACTGCGCACCGCTGCTGCGCGAGGGCGCGTACACCAGCGGCTGATTCTACTTCTAGGGAATATCAAAGATGTAGCGCAGGCAGAAATAGACGCCCACGAGGACGAAGATTACTCCCGTGGTGCGGCGCGCCCACCATTCGATTCGCTTCGTCTGTTCAAACAGCTTCGCCACTGACTGTGCGCCAACTGCGATTGCACCTGCGAAAACAATTACCGGCAGTGCCGTGCCGACACCGTAGAGCGTTGGTAGCGTAAAGATTGAATTGGATTTCAGACACAGCGGTATCAGACTGCCGAAAAACAGCGCTGCTGACACCGGGCAAAATGACAATGCGAAAACAAATCCAAGCGGAACTGCGCCCCAAATACCCATCCGTTCAACCCGCCGCTGCAGTTTCTCGCTGACGCCCGTGCCGGTAGAATTGAAACTGAGTAGTTCCAACAGGAACATGCCGACGATGATTAACAACGGTCCTAGCAGCTTGTTCATATAACGTTGCAAAGTAAACGACAGCTCGGTGACCGAAAGAATGCTGATGGCGAGAATGATACCAAGCGCGGCATAGGCGATCACCCGACCCAGCGTGTACAACACTCCCGACAACAACAGCTGTCGTCCGTGTGTCACACGTCTGCCGATGAAAGAAATCGCGGCGATATTGGTCGCCAGGGGGCAGGGGCTAATAGATGTCAAGATGCCAAGCCACAACGCTGTGCCGGCTGCCATCAGCAGTTCGCTCATCGCAACTCTTTCAGGAAACGGTCAACTCCGTCCTTGACGTAAGTGTAGAACTGATCCTCATCGCCAACCAGTTCCCAAATCTGCGACAAGTTCTCCCACTTCTGTTGCACTCCGTCTTTGTAATGTACGAGTACCAACGATTGCGCCGCCAGTTTGTAGTCGTTCCAAACATGCTCATTTTGCGGCTCGTCATAATTCATCGTCACGAATTCCAGTTTGCCATCCTTAAGTGGTTGCGCGAAGAACGAGTCGATCGCCGTGTGCGAGTACTTCTCAATCTTCATACAGGTCGGACAACGCTTGGTACCGTGAAAATAATAGGCGACTATTTTCGTGCCCTCAACGACTCCGTCCGCGGCCGTAGCTTTCTTCGCCGAAAATTCCTTCACCGCCAGCACCGTGATGCTGATGAGAATGAACACTATCAGGGCGACAGTTGTTGCTTTCTTCGTATTCATCGTTTCTCCAATGCCGCTTAATGGGCTGTCAACTCAGTGCAAGTAACGCAACTACGAACGCGCGTCTTGCGAACCATGTGTCTCTTGGTGTCAAGTATTCAATATCGCCTCAGCCCGATCATACGCTCGGGCAATATGTTCCTGCTCCACTTTGGTATGCCCTTTTTTCATGCCAAGCTCCGAAAGCAGGATGTGCTCAAAGGATAATACGCCCGCTTTCTCTATGGTCAACTTGGCGCAGTTCTCCGGGCAACCATCAATAACGATTATGCGTTCCGCCGCTTTCACAGGATCCATGGCGAAGTCAAGCCCGTTGGCGACGGCCACCAGGCATCCCATCGACGCTAGTTTCATGCGAGAGACACGCCGCGCGGCCTGATCAGCGACCGCGCCCACATCGGATGCGCCCGAGCAGGCGAACACTAAACGCGGCGCACCGCCGCCGCATCCGCTTTTTCTTTGTTCCATCGATCTTTCCTCCGTCTGGGCTTACATCCTCAGGCTATCAGTTTCTTAAGCTCTTCAACCGACGGCACCTTACCGACCGTCTTAACCACTCCGTCGATCACCAGCGCCGGAGTCGACATCACGCCATAACGCATGATCTCTGTGATGTCCTCTACTTTGGACACGTCAGCTTCGACATCAGCGGCAATTACCGCCTGCATGACGTTTTCATGCAGTTGTTTACAGCGCGAACAACCTGTGCCTAGTACTTCGATTTTCATAAAGAGTTCCTTTCCTGCATCGCCTATCTCACAGGATGGCATTAAACAGATATCCGGTGAGAGTGATCGCTACGGCTACAATGCCAAAGAATGTCAGCAACAGCCGCAGCTTGAGAACGTTTTTGAGAATGATCGCTTCCGGTAACGACAGCGCGGTAACTGCCATCATAAACGCCAGAACTGTTCCAGTCGCCATCCCCTTTTCCATCAACGCTTGCGTAATCGGAATCACACCGGCGGCGTTGCTGTACAACGGCACGCCGACCAACACGGCCAATGGGACGGCAAAGGGATTCTGCGGTCCGGCATATTTGAGCAAAAAGCCCTCGGGAGCGTAGCCGTGGATAAACGCACCGATACCGACGCCGGCAATTACGTAAGGCCAGATCTTCTTGAGAAGCGGAACCGTGTAGTTGCGAGCATTGCTAAGTCTCTCGCGGAAGGTTTGTTCAGTCGCGGCGGTTTCCCCCATCTTGATCTTATAGACATAATCCTGCACGAATCGTTCCAGACGCAGTTTGCCGATGACAATCCCCGAGATGATGGCGATCATGACGCCGCAGCCGATATAGATCAGTGCAATTTTCCAACCGAACAGTCCCCACAACATGATCAGCGCGATCTCGTTGACCATCGGTGACGACACCAGAAAAGAAAACGTGACACCGAGTGGCACCCCCGACTCGACAAACCCGATAAACAGCGGCACCGCCGAACATGAACAGAACGGCGTGACAATGCCCAGCAAGGCCGCAAGTATGTTACCGACATACTCTTTGCCATGCGACAGAAAGCGTTTGGTTTTTTCGGGAGGGAAATAGGAACGAATCACCGCCACACAGAAGATGATCGTGGTCAGCAGGAGAAAAATCTTGATCGTGTCATAGACGAAAAAATTCGCCGCATCACCAAGGTGACTACCCTTAGCCAATCCCAGAACCGTGAAAACGAGATATGCCGCGAAATTTGCCAGCATTACTTATCTCCCCCGCTCTGCCTGAGCATCAAAAGACTTCCTCTTGAAGGACAGGGTTACATTCACCGCCGCAATTGTTACCGGATGCATTTCAGTTGTCCTTGGGCGTTGGCCTTGATCACCGTATCCACACAGGAAAAGAAGCCCATTACACAGGGCATTTTGAGCTGATAATACACCGACGAACCGCGCTTTTCATCGTCGATGATGCCGACTTCCCTTAGGATGGAGAGGTGTTTGGAAACGGTCGAGACGTCCGCGCCAATCAGTGCAGTCAATTCGCATACACAGTGTTCATGTTTGGCCAGGGTTTCGACTATAAAGAGGCGGGTCGGATGGGCCATTGCCTTGATGATTCGCGCTTTGGCCTCAAGACGGTTCTGTGTTTTGATATCCATTTGGCTCCTCAGTCAGTGTCTCCTATTTGGCAATATCGCCAAATCGCCAAGCAAATCAATTTTTTTTTGATTTTTTTGCCGCTTCACAATGACAGAGTTAATGGCCTGATGTAGCTTATTGTTGCCCCGTCGGTTAGCGACACCCCGCCTGAATCGTGAAGTACCGTCGCTGGAAATAAAGAGAAACATTTACTAGTCCAATCAGCACCGGCACCTCTACCAGCGGCCCGATCACCGCCGCAAAGGCAACTCCCGAATTGATGCCAAAAACCGCCACTGCCACGGCGATTGCCAATTCGAAATTGTTGCTGGCTGCCGTAAACGAGAGCGTGGCGGAGCGTGGATAGTCGGCCTTGATCTTGTAACTCATCCAGAAGCTGACAAGGAACATCACGACGAAGTAGATCAGGAGCGGAATCGCTATGCGCAGCACATCCAGCGGAATCTGCACGATCATGTTCCCCTTGAGACTGAACATCACTAGAATCGTGAACAGCAGCGAGATCAAGGTAATCGGACTGATCCGCGGAATGAATGATCGCTCGTACCATGGTCTTCCCTTCGATTTGATCAGCACGAACCGTGTCAGCATGCCCGCAAAAAAGGGAATCCCGAGATAGACAAAAACGCTCTTGGCGATTTGCGCCATGCTGATTTCAACGACGCTCCCTTTCAAACCGAACAGCGGCGGCAGCACGGTAATAAAGATGTAGGCATAGACGCTGTAGAAGAAGACCTGAAAGACGCTGTTGAAGGCCACCAGTCCCGCGGCATATTCTTTGTCACCACCGGCAAGATCATTCCAGACGATCACCATGGCAATGCACCGCGCCAGGCCGATCATAATCAGTCCCACCATGTATTCCGGCTGGTGCGACAGAAACGTTATCGCCAGAAAGAACATCAGGATCGGGCCAATCACCCAGTTCTGCACCAAAGATACAAACAGAATCCGCCAGTTGCGAAACACATCCCCCATCTCCTCATATTTCACCTTAGCCAGCGGCGGATACATCATCAGGATCAACCCGACCGCGATCAGAATATTTGTCGTGCCGACCTGAAAACGGTTGATGACGGATTCTACTGAAGGAACGAAATAGCCGGTGCCAACTCCGATCGCCATCGCTGCAAAGATCCACAGCGTCAGATAGCGATCCAAAAACGACAGCTTCTTCGAAACGCCGATGTGCGCTGTTATGTGATGATTCCTTTCTCCAGAACCGCCGGCAGTTGCTGCACGAATGCTTTGATCTCATCGCACACTCGCCGGTAGTGCATCAACGCGGCCTCTTCGGTCTTGGCATTGCGAGCCAAATACGGCGGATCTTCAAAACCCATGTGAATCGATTTCACACCGCCGGCGAAAAATGGGCAGCGCTCGCGTGCGTTGTCGCAGACAGTAACGACGTAATCAAAATTCAGCCGACCCAAATCGCGAATATGCTTTGCCCGCTGCTTGGAGATGTCAACGCCCACCTCGGCCATGACCTTTACCGCCCTGGCGCTCAATTCCTGTGGTTCCACACCTGCCGAATAGGCGTCGATCAGGTCGCCGTGCAAGTGTCGCGCCCACCCTTCCGCCATCTGGCTGCGGCAGGAATTGCCCGTACAAAGAAACAGAACCCGCAGTTTTCCTACATGCGTCGACACAAGGCATCTACATCCATTTTGAGTATCTCCTTAAGATGCTTGCGATCATCCTTGATCTGTGGATCTCGGTCGAGAGATCTTCCTAGCAGCCGGATATACTCGGCAGCAGTGGTATCGACGTTTTGATCGGAAAGGCGATAATGGATCCAGCGCCCTACCTTGCGCATCTCTATCAGATGAGCCTGCCTGAGAATTGACAGATGCTTGGAAACCGTCGATGGCGCCAGTTGCAGTAGTTCGGTAATCTGGCAGACACAAAGCTCCTTGCCGGTCAGCGCGATCAGTATGCGAAGCCGATTGGCGTCCGACAGCGCTTTGTGCATCTCAAGCACTTCCCGTAACTGGCTACTCTTACGATCAAGCATTGTCCCATAAGTAATGATAACATCCGCACAAGTCAAGCTACCAACCTCCCTTCATCGAGTCGAAATGTTCTGGTTCCAAATTCAGCCGCCGCTGGGCTGTGCGTTACCATGATAATCGTGCGGCCCTCCTTCTGATTGAGATCCTTTAGAATCTTGAGAATCTCAAGTGACAGCGTGGGATCGAGGTTGCCGGTTGGCTCGTCTGCCAGAATGACGTCAGGATCATTGGCCAATGCGCGCGCAATCGCCACCCGTTGCTGCTGACCGATCGACAACTCGCGCGGGAGAAAGTGCTGGCGACTTGATAGCCCCAGTTGATCGAGCAACTTCGCAGCACGATTTTGTGGTTCTTCCTTCATGTTCCTATTCAGCAACATCGGCACCATCACGTTTTCTAATGCCGTAAGGTAGGGCACAAGATTGAACGTCTGCAAAACGAAACCGACAGTCCGGTTCCGGTATGATGCGAGTTGATTAGATGAGTAGTCATATAGATTGGCGCCTTTGACGTGGAGCGAGCCTGAAGTCGGATGGATGATGCCACCGAGAGTGAGAAGCAATGTGGTTTTGCCGGAGCCGGAACCGCCTGTTACCACGACAAAGCTCCCTTGAGCGATCTCCATAGTGATCTTGTCGAGGGCATGGACTTCTTCGCTACGGTGCCGATAAATCTTGGTCAGGTTTTCAAGTGTAAACATCTTCAAGTCTCTTGCATTATTAGCGCCGGATCAAGTCTGGCTGCGCGATAGACGGGGTACCAGCTTCCCAGCAATGCGATTGTACTCGCCACTATCAATGACCAAAGCAGATAGATCGGTATTGGTGAAATCGCGAGTCCCGCGAGTTGCGGACCGAGTATCATTGCCGCAAACGTACCGAGCACATATCCCAGCGTGCCACCGACAATCCCCAGTATCAGGGATTTGGTAAGGAAGAGTCGGTAGATGCGACCGCGGGTAAATCCGATAGTGATTAGCGTTCCGATTTCCTTGCGACGCTCCTCGACGTTTGCCCACATGTAGTTGCCTATTGCGATGGACCCGACGACAACGATGATCACGAGCAGAATCAGCGATACCTTTGACATCAGTTTGTTGGTTTCAATCTGGGTGTTCACTATGCTGTTGATCGTAGTGATGCGCGTATCCGGCAGAATATTTCTCAGTTTGCCGAGTAGCCCATCGGAGATAGCGCTGCAGCATCCCATGATCTCAATGGCGCTGGTTTGCGCCCCGGTACCCAGCAATTGCTGCACACTGTGAAGGTGCGCGAAGATGCGATTGTCGTCCACCGTTCCGGTCTCTGGTAACACATGCACTACCTTGAATTCCTTCCCTTCCAGAGTCACGGTACCGCCTGTCGTGAGCTTGAGTCGTTCTGCAACCATACTTCCTACCCACACGTCGGTGGCCGCCAGCGAGTCAACAGTCGCTCGTTTGAGACTGGGATCAAGACGAGTTGTGCCTGAAGGATTGCTCGAAGTAGCGCAAGCGAGCTTAAGATCCGCAGCCATCAATCCTGATGCCTGCCAAATCGGCTTGGATGCCAACTCATTACTCGGCATGATCCCCGTCAGCACTATGGGATAGCCCGACACCTTTATGCGACGACTCAATTTCGGTGACAAGTTGTCGACCCCGGGCAGCATCGAAGTAGCAATGCGTTCCACATATTCTTCCGGGAAAGTGGGAGCATCTATGTCGGCGGAATAGTAGTCGTCCACCGAGGCCGCCTGTGGTAGCACGAGGATATTCGCGCCCAGCAAGTCAAGCTTCTTCGCAACCAACTGCTTCGAGACGGTGGTCACTGATTCGATTCCGACAATCACCGCGATTCCAAGGGTAATCGTGAGCAGACCGGAGATGAGTCTCGACTTCCGTTGCCAGATTTCTCTCCAGATAACGGTGGAAAAACTGAATCTCGAATTCATCAAACGCTCGACTACTTCTTCGTCGGACTGCAGGAACTGCTGCTACCGCCTCCGCAACATCCCCCGGCCTTCTTGGTGGCCGCCTGAACGAGATTGCTGACCTCAACGGCCCCTGCAAACGACCCGGTTACTTGTCCCTGAGCGTTGATCACTACGGTCACCGGTTCTTTTGATTGCGGATCAATTTTCAGCTCATTGAGGAACGGAAGTTCGTCGTCATCGTCGAGATTGATCTTTATTGATGTGCACTTGCCTTGCATTTGGCCGCATGCAGCGGCACAGGCGCTGGACATGCTCGTTTCTTTGGGCATCTTCTTGCTGGCTGCGGTAATGAGAACGGATTGACCGTCCTGAACTGCTTTCAAAACCTCGGCCTTCTTGGTAGTGGGAACGAATTTCACTACCTGCTCGGTCGTCGTGTTGGCGGCAGGAATTCCCCCGGCGATGGCGCCATTGCCAGCCAGCACCATAATCAGCGGAAGCGGTGCGCCGGCGAGGCGATATTTCGCGACCAGCGCCGAATTGGTGGCGTCAGCACGGTCAAGTTGGATCACAGTCGACTTCTTGACTTGGCTAGAGGCGGCATTAACAATTTCTCTGGCCGGCTCCATTCCCTGGGCATTTGGCTCGAAGACTAGCAAGAACACCGTCTTACCCTTGTCAGTCGCCTTTGCCAGCTCATCAGTTGTTGTTGCGAAGAGCTGGGTCGATGTGAGGGCGACAAGCATGCAAATTCCTACGAGGCGGAAGAAAGGCATAATTTCTCCTTATGGTTGGTGAATCAAGTAATTGAAGTAATCATTATCAAGTGTCTATCACGCTCGCTGTCGTCAATTTGAACGCAGGTCACACAAGCTATTCTACCATTAGGGAATGCCGGCGTTCCATATTTCGTTACTTGGCGAAATATAGGAATGGCGGGATTTTTGTCAAGGGCTTTCTGCAATTCTCGTCCCGTAGATAATGCGCTGAAAAGGAAGCGCGGTCGATCTAACGATCAGCCGCGCTATGACTTAAAACGAATATTGCCGGATGCGGTCTATATGGGCGATTTCTCAAAGAACCAGATATCTACCTGTGGTTCGTAATCCAGGTTATTCCAATTGACTGAAGTCACCCGCACCACGTTAGTCACATTGCCATTGTTGTCGTACAATGTTCTCACCCAGCCGACACTGTCCACTTTTGCCAACAGATCAGGTTTTGGAATCTCGAAGCGAGCATTAAATCCGTCTGTCGGGTCGTCGTCATATGAATCAACGGGAATGTCATGCGCGATCAGGTCGATCACCGTTGTCTCATAAACCTTTCCGCCGGAAAGCTCGTCCTGTTGTAGACGGCAGTTAAGACTGCTAACCACACTACCGTCGTTTGAGAGCGTCGCAGAGACTGTCTCGGTTTCGCGATAGGTATAATAGCCCTCACCCATGACTTCGGTGTAGCTCTTGGTAAAACCATGTGACGACCACACGAGCTCATGAGTCCAACTGCTGCTCAAGTAGATATTGTACATCGCATTGCCGTCAGAACGCATGAAGTAGCCCATCAAATGGACCTGACAGTACTTCGTCGTCTTCAGCTTTGTCATTAGGTCGCCAAGCGAGAAGTTGATCCCATTGCTGCTATAGGACCCTATCGTGACTACGACATCCCCAGTTGCCGCATCGGTTGGTGCTTCGGCCACGATCACCGTGTCTTTCCACGACTTGACCTGCGCTGCAACTCCGTTGAATTTTACCGATCCCTGCTGCTTGCCAAAACCGATGCCATAGATCGCCACGTCATCGCCGACCTTGCCGCTGGTGGGATTAAGTGAATTGATGCGCAGCGGACGGTACTTGAATTGGACATCAAAGGCATCGACCCGCAGCCCATTGTTGAAGATTTCGGTCTCGACGGCGAAAAGCGTATCGCCTCCTCGCAGACTACTCCAGAGCGGTTGCATCGGGAAACTGGCATTATTGTAGTAGAC
>CAIYYT010000253.1 GCA_903930455.1 uncultured bacterium
GACTATCATCCAGAGCTTGCGTACCGGGAAGATCAGCCGACGGGCATTTGAATAATCGAGAGCGCCAGGCTATTTCTCGTCACCCATGTTCCCGAGCACAAATTGGCTGCCGTCAAAGCGCACATAGCTGAAGTGGGTTAACCAGTCACCAGAATTTACATAGTAGTTATCGCCAACCATGCGGATCTCGGGAGAATGGATATGCCCGCAGACCACGGCGAAGTAGCCCTCGGCAAATCTCCGCTTTGCGAAATCGACGTACTCCTCAACAAACGAATCCTTGGGACGCCTCTCAGTATGTCCGCGTGAACGACGCGAAACCGCCAGCGCCAAGCCATAGGCAAGGCTCGGAGGAAACAATCGATAGAGGACAACGTTTATGCGGTTTCGCAGCACGCGTTTGAGAATGCGGTATTTCCAATCGGAGGATGCCACGCCATCGCCATGCAGGACGAGCACCTTGCCTTTGGGACTATCGATGGGAAAGCCATCGCGAACCACATTGAAGCCAAGTTCTGCGCCCATAAAATCACCAATCCAAAAATCATGGTTGCCACAGACGTAAGTGACCTTGACTCCGGCAGCGACGAGGTCGCGGAGTCTAAACAGTATCGGCAGGTGCTGTTTGGGGATCAGGTAGCGGTACTCGAACCAGAAGTCGAACAGGTCACCCAGAATCACAAGATGATCGAGATCAGCGCCGATGCGCTCGAGGAATCGACAGAAAAGCCGGTACTTCGTTCGATCGCGCTCGGGGTCAGCTTCTCCCAGATGAAAGTCCGAGACAAAGTAGGTCGCCATGATGGGAATCTACAACGATAGCAGGTGATAGTAAAGGGATAACAGCTCAGCTGTCCATCTGCGCACAAACCCGGAGTCCTGGCGCGCCAGATATCGTTTGAAGGTGTTTACTTTTGAAACTGACTCTTCGCTGGTCGAAGACGACAGTCAGATTCCATCTTCTGTCACCGCGGAACTGCGACTCGGATGTAAGATATCTCCGAGTTCGAAGTCAGACTCCGAGGTTTGAGTTGGGTTTGGAACAGTCGATGATGTTCAATATTTTCACACCAATCTTGCAAGCTCAGAGTAGCAAATCGGCTCTCGGATTAAAGTAATCTGGAATTGTTCCGATACTTTAACGTGTTAGCCAAATCAGTTAACAGAGTCATGGCTGTAGACAATAGACTTCAGGATGAAGTACAATTAAACCAGTATTCCTTACTTGAAAGGAGCGAAGGATGAATCGCAGGACAAGACGCACTGGGCAAAACAAGACCAGACGCACCACTCGCTGGAACCGGCCGACAACGACCACTCGCCGTTACAACGCCACCGGTCGCATGAAGAACTGGACCTCGACCGAAATCAACACTCTGAAGAAGATCTATCGCACCAATTCCAATGTCTTCATCGCCCAGAAGCTGGGACGTACTGAAGGCTCGGTGCAATACAAGGCTTCGAGTCTCGGTCTCCGGAAGAGCGCGACCTACCTGAAACAGATCAGGAACAACTGGGCCTGAACCCGAGAGACTTACTGAATAGCGGCGGCAGCAATGCCGCCGTTTTTTTTGATTTGCTATCCGCTTACCATCTCCCCTATACTGCTCCCCCGGAGGTTGGCTGTCTTGCGCTTTTTTGATTCGACTGTTGCATTATTGGCGTCGCAAATACTCTCGCTGTTGGCTGCGTTCGCCATAAATCTCGCGATCAGCCGCACGCTCGGTGATACCGGCAAGGGCTTGGTTACCATGCTGGTTTATGTCCCGTCCGTGCTGTTCAGTATCAGCCATCTCGGCATGGGCGCCGCTATGCAGTACTTCGTAAGCCGCAATGACGGATCACCGCGAGTACACTTGTCAAATGCGCTGGTATTCCCACTACTGACCAGCGCACTCGTTATTGGCGTATTCTGTATCGGTTACAATTTCTGGAAACCGCTCGTCAACAATCTGCCTTTAGGCACGATGGCGGTGGCCTTGATTGCCGTACCGCTAATGATCATTTATGAACTCTGCTCGCAGCAACTCGTGGCCCACGGTCACATCATGCAGAAAAGCGTTTCCGACGTGGTCCAGACGTATGCCGGTCTGATTGCCATAGTCATTGTGCTGTTGCTTCCGGGAAGATCGGCACAGCGGGTCTTCGCTGGATATGTCTTTGGCTGGGGTATGGGAGCATTGCTGAATTTGTATTACAGCACCCGCATCGTCGGGTTGCCAACAACCCCTTCGTGGAAGTTGTTCACCAAGTCTTTCCGCTATGGTGTCTGGATATACGTAAACAGCGCCTTCACATACTTGCTCACTCGTGCCGACTTCTTCATTCTCGTGGCGCTACAGAGTAGTATTGGCCTTGGCGGCGTGTACTCAGTAGCTGCCGGATTGACCATGCCGCTGATAATCGTCCCCTATGCCGTGCAGACGGTGTTTTTTCCGCGCGCTTCGGCGCAGTCGGATGAAGACGCCAACCGCAGCACTCCTTTCTATTTCCGGCAACTGGTGCTAGTTATGACTTCGCTGGCAGTCCTGGCGGCAATCCTGTCGCACCCGGTTCTACTTCTGTTCGGCGGAAGCTTCGTCGCGGGACAGGTGCCCATGCTCATCCTGTTGGTGGCAACGATACTGAGAGGGACCGGCGGCATTCTGTCGGTACACGTACTTGGGCGCGGCAGATCGGGAGTCATGACGTCCGTGACGGCTGTGACACTTGCCGTCGCGCTGCTGCTGAACTACCTGCTTATTCCACCGCTCGGCATGATTGGCGCAGCTTTGGCCACCACCGGCGCTTATGCTGCACAGAATATCCTGCTGCTATTCATATTCCGCACCGTCGCGGGGGGAGAAATCAGACAGCTATTTGCCTTTAGTCGCAATGACATAATCACACTGTTGCGAGAAGGGAAGGCGTTCTTGTCGCGGCTAAGAGAGCGATATCGCCCGAGTTCGAACTAAAGATCATCTGCGTCAAACGCGCTGCAAAGCTGGATTGCGCGCGTCTCCAAGTCATAGATTCTCTCAAGCCTATCAGCGGCTCCCTCAAAGCTACCATCTTTGGCACCGGCAGCGATATGTGACCAGAGCCCGGCGGATTCAGAGAAGTTGGAGGAAGCGAGGTCATAGATGGCGCGTGAATACATCTGAGCTGCTTGATCGAGGAAGTCGGCGAATAGCTTGCGTGACAAGCCACCACCAGTACCCGCTTTTTCAATCTGTGTATAGAGTGCTTTCGGCGTCTTGTAGGCTCCAAGATGATCTCGGAGATCAGAGATCTGGAGCAAATTGCAGCCGTACTGATGATTGAGGAACTTGTGACTGACGTTGAAGAGCGCCTTCGTAATCATCTCCTCGACAAACGGACGCTCCGCTATTCTGTCAATTCGTACTCGCTTACGGTTTGGCGAAAACGGCGGGAAAGCCGACTTGCGTGCTTCAGTGAACCTATCGATCGGGCATTTCTGAATCTGACTGAAGCCGGTGTCGGCGCAATAGATAAATTCAGCATCATAGCCGACCGGAATCAGACGATGACCGGCAAAATGCATCGTCGACTGGAAGTATGGCAGATAGAAAAGATCAACCTGAACGATTACGGGAATCCCCCGATCAATGTGATCCTTGAGGTCGGCAAAGGCGTCCCCATCGTTATCGAATTTGGCGACGTCATAGGTCAGCCCAAGATTACGGCAGAAAGATTCGAGCAATCCGGGCGCCACTCCACTCAAGTAGGGATTCTCCAAACCTTCAATCATTCGGAACTGAAAGCCAAGCCCCTCCGCCAGACCAAAAATCATTGGCTCCTGATAACGGAAGCCATAATGGTTCACGATGTTTCGAATCGCCGTCGTAACGCAGTTGTGACCCGGGAGATGTCGGAAGTCCGGTATTTTGTTCTCTATTGGCATAGTCATATTGACACGAATGCTGGAAGATAGATATTTGACATTTCGGCGAAAGCGGAATTCAGCTTTCGTCAATTTCAATTACTTTGTTGCTGATCAAAGGTCGAAACAGAATGGAGTTGTCGCGGGCTTGGTTAGCCGATTTGCCGTAACGTTGCCGCTTCGGCTTCGCGAGCCTCGGTCATCAACGAAGCGACAAGTTGCTTGACCGACACGATCTCACTAACCCGATAGACATTGGCGCCGGCAAATGCAAATCCGTCATCCAGATGACCTTCTTGTGCGCTGACGAGAGCATCGGCGATACAATATGGCGAATCCATGTAGTCACAGGTGATGATGCAATGGAACGGGCATTTGTAAGGTTTCTTCTGGCCTGATTCCACATCATTAATGTACTGATTCCGTATCGCCCGCCCCGGCATCCCAACCGGGCTTTTGATGATGACGATCTGACCTTCAGTGGCGTCGATATAGGCTTGCTTAAAGCGGAGATCAGCATCGCATTCATGGGTGGCAACAAACCGGGTTCCCATCTGGACGCCGGCTGCTCCCATGCGGATAAATTGCAGAATGTCGCTGCCGGTATAGATGCCGCCGGCGGCGATGACCGGGATGTGCTTCCCGTAACGGTTTGCGTAAATACTAACTTCATCGAGAACGGGCGGCAGCAGCTTTTCAAGAGCAAACTCGGGGTCAAAGATTTGTTCCAACTTGAATCCGAGATGTCCCCCCGCCTTCGGACCTTCGAGGACGATTGCATCAGGAAGATAATCCCATTTGTGCATCCAACTTTTGCATATCAGCCCTGCGGCTCTTGCGGAAGAGACGATCGGCACCAGCTTGGTTTTGGAGTCCGGCTTACGATACTGTGGCAGTGACAGTGGCAGACCCGCCCCCGCGAAGATGATATCGATCTCCTCTTCGATCGCGGCCTGAGCCAGTTCGCCGAAGGTCGATAGCGCTACCATGATATTCAGTCCGAGTATGCCATCGGTCTGGGATTTGGCTTTGCGTATTTCGTTTCGGAGCGCTCGGATACTTGCCGGCAAAAAACTCGAATGAAAGTCCGGTTCATTCTTGCCAATGCCTGTCGCGGCGATAACGCCGATACCCCCTTCGTTTGCCACAGCCGATGCTAAGCGTGACAACGAGATAGCGACACCCATACCCCCTTGGATGATGGGAATTTTGGCGGTCAAGTTTCCGATGGTAAAGGGTTTGATCATTGTATCGGTCACGTCAACGACTAATCCTCATGTGAAAGAATTCCAGCTTGGGAATGTACGGGTTAAAATCCTTAGCAACAAGAGATTTTAACAAGCAGAGGCGAAATGCTAAGATGTTGGGGGAGTGCAGCCTTTCGGGCGCTCCACGGCAAGTAAATAGTCGGCTCAAGATGAAAGGAATATGAAAAACGGCGCTTGTTTCAGATGGAAGTAGATGCGGCAACGCCGTCAGGAGCCCTTTCCTGACGGCATTGTCCGGTCAAAAGGCGCTGCACGGAGCTTGGCCGCCGGAGAAGATGTACGCAATCAGATACACCACATCCGAGATATCAACCGTGCTATCGCAGTTGGCATCACCGGCGAGCAACGGATTCGGCGCCAGACCACCGGAGAAGATATAGGCGATCAGATAGACAACATCGGAGATGTCGGCCGCGCCGTCGTTGTTGGCGTCACCCAAGGTCATGGTGCGGAAGGTGAACACTGGCGACCAGTTGAAAGCGCCCTGTCGGTCGAGCGATTTGACCTTCCACCAGTAGCGTTTTCCCCAAAGCAGATCGGCGGTTAAAGTGTGACTTGTGGCTGTCAGGTTTGATATCTGTTGCACAAACATAAAATTGGAGTCGAGGGCAATCACCAGATCATAGGTGATCGAATCCAACGGGTCAGGATCGGTCGCGGGCGTCCAGACAAACTGCGGACGCAGGATCGTGAGCGGCGTGACAATTGTATTGGCCGGTTGTGTCAAACTCACCGCTGTTGGTGCGGTGTTGGCAGCGTTGACAAAGAATGACCGAGCGGGAGACCAGTCAGAAGACTCATAGTAGTCGCTCGCCTTGACACGCCACCGGTATTGCGTGTTCTCAACCAAAGTCGAATCGACGATCAGCGTTGTCAGCGAGTCGGCATCTGCCTTCTTGGTGAAAGTGAATACCGTCGTTGCGAAGTTGTCGGGGGAGACTTCGAAGGTGTAGAACAGACTGTCACTTTCAGCGTCGGTCGAATTGCGAATCACAAGACTGGGTTGTTGCGATGCCACAATCGCTTCAGCCAACGGCAGGCGTTGTTGTGGAGCGGTCGGCACACTGTTCATGCGGAACGAAATCTGTTTCCAGTCCGACCATCCGAGACTGTTGTTCACGCGCAATCGCAGCCAATAGGTTGAGCCATCTACCAGCGGTGCGCCGCTGTAGACGACAAACGTATCGCTCGAAACAAACGGTGCTGGATTCCACATCTCAGAGTATGTCCAATTGGAGTCAGTGCCCACGGCGATCTCGAATTTGAGTTGCGGGTCATCATTGTTGAAATCGAGATATCGCCAAGCAGTCGTCGGTATGTGGGCAGTCACATGCTCTGGCGTCTGGCTCCCGCCAACCGACAAATCGGCAACTTGTGGCAGTCGCGCCGACACCTGAATCTTAACAGTCTCGGTGTCAGCGAGAACGCCATCAGAAGCGATAAATGATATGTTAAACGTGCCGTACTGCTTGGGTGCAATCGGCCAGTAGAAACCGCCGCGACCATTTCCGCTATCAACAAAGGTTGCACCCATCGGCAAACCGGTGGCAGTGAGCGATGGAATCGTTGAGTCAGCGTCAGTAGCCGTGACTTGAAACAGCACCGTATCTCCTTCAAGTTGTGTCAAATCTTGAAGGAGAATCACTACTGGAGCGGCATCAAAAAGCAATTTTGTCACAAAGACATCTCCGTCGCCTTGATGCGTTTGATAGGGATTTTGAGTGGGAAAGTCGATAGAACCAGTATAGCCAGTCAAATAGGCATGGCCTATACCGTCGGTGGCGATGCTTCGTCCAAAGTCGTCGCCACTTCCTCCACCGAGGTAAGTGCTGTAGATCAGGCTGTTGCCTGAACTGGAGAGCTTAGTCACAAAGACGTCAGTGTTGCCTTGATCCGTCTGATAGGGATTCAAAGTCGGGAAGTCGGACGATTCAGTCTCGCCCGTTATGAAGGCACAACCGCTACCATCGACCGCGATGCTTTCTCCCCAATCATGGCCTCCCCCTCCGAGATAGGTACTGTAGATTAGACCGCTTCCAGAGCTGTTCAGCTTGGTAACAAAAGCGTCGTGAAGGCCCTGATCCGTCTGATAGGGATTCAAAGTCGGGAAGTTGGAGGACTCCGTATAGCCGGTCACGTAGGCATTTCCATAAGAATCGACCGCAATATCCTTTCCAACATCGTCATATTCCCCGCCTAGGTAGGTGCTGTAAATCATGCTACTGCCGGAACTGCTAAGGTTAGTAACAAAGGCATCACGGCCGCCGTGATCGATCTGATAGGGATTTTGAGTCGGAAAGTTGGAAGACCAAGTCCCGCCAGTCACAAAGACCTTACCGCTGCTATCAATTGCTATTGCGTATCCATAGTCCACGTCTCCGCCGCCCAAGTAAGTGCTATAGATCAGGCTGTTGCCCACACCGGAGAGTTTGGTCACAAAAGCATCCCGACTGCCTTTGAGCGTCGACTGATAGGGATTTTGAATCGGAAAGTTGGGCGATTCAGTCTCGCCGGTCAGATAGGCATTACCGTTGCCATCCACTGCAATGCCGTAACCGTACTCGTTGTTCGCCCCGCCAAGGTATGTGCTATAGATAAGGCTATTGCCTGAACTGGATAGCTTGGCCACAAAGGCATCACCGCTGCCTTGTTCCGTCTGAAAGGGATTCTCAGTCGGGAAGTTGGGAGAATAAGTACATCCAATCACATAGGCATTATCACTGCTATCTACCGCGATGGCGTATCCCATATCGTAGTCTGCCCCGCCGAGGTAAGTGCTGAAGATCAGGCTGTTGCCGGTACTGGAGAGCTTGGTCACAAAAGCATCCCAGCCGCCTTGATACGTCTCATAGGGATTCTGGGTAGGGAAGGAAGAAAACGGAGATTCCCCCGAAGTATAACCAGTTATATAGGCATTGCCATTGCGGTCGACCGCGATCGCCTGTCCATTATCGTCTCCTCCCCCACCGAGGTAGGTGCTGTAACCCAACTCAACTGCGAGCGTACCCAACGCCTGTCGATTCGCGCCATCGGTCTCAAATCCAATCGTCTTTTCTGACAACTGCGAGAAGCTGGTTGTACTTGACAAAACACCAATCGCGGGCGTCTTGATGGCTGCGATCATGTCGCCCCATTTGGTCTTCAAAATCATTCTGCCGTCGGTCTCAATTGAAGTTTCTTCGGCACCTTCGTATTCCACTTTGATCTGCGCGATATTCGCATCCGGCGCGGCGACAAACTCGTAAGCTGCTTGGCCGTTGCCGTCGCTGGAGTATCTCAGGTCTATGCCGGGATAGATGCCTTTGAGCGTGATCGCTTCGTAGTTGGGAACATCGGTATGCCATTTCGACGGGTCATTGCCAAGGAAGTAGTTGCATTTGTATTCCATCTGACCTTCGGCGAAAACCTCGGGATTGGGATTCGCGCCAATGAATTTGGCGGTGAGGACGAGTTGCTCGATGGAATCGCGATCGTCTTCGATGCGGTCATTACCCACAGCAAGCTGTGGGGTACCCTGTTGGGGCACACTGCGTGTGCCCGCGGGCACGTGCAACGTGCCCCTACGGTCATCGAGGTTCCCTTTGTCGACGTGTCGCGTGAATTGGTAGGTCACACCTTCCTTGGTGAACCACATTGTGGCACCACCGGCATTGGCGCGGAACAAGACGCGGTCATCCCATTGCCCCATATTCTTCGTAAATGCAAGCGGCACTTGGTTCAAGTTCTGAACCGTGGGGGATATACTTGAAGTCGTCATTGCCACTGTTGGCAACATCATCAGCCCCATGACCAAAGCCATTATCCTTTCCATCTATTTGCCTCCGCTATCAAAATACAAAACACCCCTGACAGATATTGCCAGGGACAAATCATCCAAGTCGCAGCAATGTGACTGTTCTGGCAATGTACACAAACGTCTACGATTGTCAAGGGGATATTTGCGGTTTCTGTGGGAGGGGTCACGAAATCGCGGGCACGGCACGCCATGCCCCTACTTGGCGGATTTCAGATGGAAATAAATTTCGTTTTCGATGTAGGCGGTGTAGCGCGAGGCCTGATTGGTGAGCACTTTGGAGCGTTCGGCGGCAATGCGGTCCTTTTCCTGCTGGCAAAAGACATAGCCGTGCTCGTAGTCGAACATGAGGGTGCCGGTGACTTCAACCTTATCGACGCCTTTGCGGGTTAGTGTGTCGGATTCCGTCACGTCAAACGGCAGGATCAGGTTTCCCTTGTAGTCGATCACCACGCACTTGTGACCATCGACGTCGACAAAGTCGGTTACTTTGTAGGTCGTGGAGGCATCCAGTTTCTCGCCGGAGGGCATAAAGACTTTGACGGTCTGCATCCAGATATAACCCTTGCCGACCGCTTCATCGGGGAATGTCGGTTGCGATTGTTCGAGGTTGGATTGCGCATACTCTTTCCACTGGGATTCTTTGTCGTCGGATGGCAGTTCCAGGGCTGAGATTTTGCCATTGGCGGCCATGTGGTAGACCAAATTCTCCGTTCGCGACACTACTTTGATGGTGTTGTTGGTGTCTTTCTCGCTCCAACTCCAGATCGAGGCCTCGTCGATTTTGGCCCCCCCTTCCGACAGAATCTCCACGACTTTCTGAGTCATCTCCCCTTTCGATTTCGATAGCGAAGAGACTTCGCTGGAGTCCCCCATCGAGATTTTCTGCTCGTTGGTCTGTTCATAGACCAGTTCGCGATCGGGCTGGAACTTCATCTGGAGTTGGACCTTTTTCGAGGACCGTTGGCCACAGCCAGCGATCAACAACGTAACGAGGAGTGGTAGCGCGAAGAACCACACTAAACGGTGGAAAATCGAAGTTGCAGATGGCATCGCACCGACCCGCAGAAGCCGGAGACTATGCAGCACTAACCCTGTGCACGTTTTCACAAATACCGACATTGACCAATCCACAAAGACGGTTACAGCCGTCTGCCCGAACCCACGAGCGCGTGCGAGCGTGACAAAGACGAAGGCGATCCAAGAATCCCAATCGACATCGTCAATATCTCGCGATAGCGCTGTATCTCCTCAGCCGACAATTGTCCCTCATGCAGCTTCGACACCTGCTCAGTGTAACTGTCACCGATTGGTGTATATGGGCCATAAGCGACAATCGCCGTCTCCACCTTACCAATGTGGTCATGATAAGTAAAAGTCAGGACAACAGCAACCAACAAAACCGCAGCCAGTGACAGCAACGCCGGCGCCGGTCTGAGCCATTCAGGTAGCAGCAGCGCTTTCCGACGGCTCCAAATCGAAACCGGCTGAATCACTACCCGTTCATGAATGCGTTGCCTCATTTCGGCAAAGTAAGCGTCATCGGGAAGCCGCACTTTGCGGGAGGACATAATTCGCAAATAGTGCAGTTCCCTGTCGATCTCTTCCCGGCTCACCCCTGCGGATGCTTCCAACCGTGCCAATTTCTCCGCCGCGTCGCTTTTCAGGTCTTCGGGCGTTAAATCGAGCAAAGGATCGTCGCGTACGCGTTTTCTCATTATCGTCATTTCCTTTCTTTGCCGTTTTTTAGCACCGTCCCGTCCAGCAGCGGGCCGATCTTCCGTTTCACCTTGGACCGGGCTATAAAGAGATTCGATCGCACCGTTGCCTGCGGACAGTCGAGCATCTTGGAAATCTCTTCTTTAGAGAAGCCCTCGATATCGTGCAGAATGATGGTTGTCCGCTGTTTGCGCGGCAACTCCGCGATCGCCTTCTTTATCAACTCCAACGCCTGTCTGTCCTCATGCTCCTGCTCTGGAGTGGGGACTGCTCGGGATAGTTCTAGCTGGTAGCGCCCTGAATCCTGAAATTCCTCGTCGCTGATATCGACATATTTCCGTTGGCGCTTACGAATAATGTCGATGCAGCAATTGGTCGCGATCTTAAAGATGAAACTGGGAAAGTAGGAGTCGGACTTGAGCCGGGCAATATTCTTAACCAGCCGCACAAATGTCTCCTGAAGGATTTCACCGGCTTCAGTGTGATTTCCCAGCATCTGATAGGCATGCGCATAGATCCGCTTCTCGAAAATCCGTATAAGTTCATTAAAGGCCTTCTCGTCACCGGCTTTGAAACGCTCTACCAGTTCCGGAATGTTCTCATTCACCATTCCCCGTACTCCCCAACACTAGTTGATGACGCATAGCGACCTTGTTTGTTCAAAACTAATTGCTGCAATGGATTCCAAGCTTAATCAGGATAAGGGGTTTTGTCAACTGGTAGATTCCGGGTAAAGGTGAACCCCTTGCGGTCCTTAACCATCAAAATTCACTCGACTTAGGGCCTCTGCCGATGTATAAATAGATGAATGTTTAGGAAAGGAAAATCAATGCTTCGGTTGCAAACACTATTCTTGATAGCTTGTCTCCTGATTGTCGCCTTCCAGCCAGTATCCGGTCAGTATGAGAAAGAGGCCGGCAAGTTGCTGTTTATGAACGTTCTAGCTCCCGCGCCTGCCGGTCCGGGCAAGGTTGCGTACTTACGGGCTGACCCCAAGCATCCCGGGGCATTGATTGAGCTGTACTTGGGCGATATGAAAACCCTCACAGAGACCAGAGTATTACCGGGCATTGGTTTTGGGAAAACGGCGGGGTTGGTTTTTGCCTGGTCACCGGACGGAAGTGAATTCGTGATTCCGCAGATGTCCAACGGCTGCTGGGAGTTGTTTCGATACAAATCTGGTTCCCGCGCGGGTGAGCAAATCAGCAAGCTTATCCAATACAGGGAGAGCAAATCAAAGGATGAGCTGGAAATGGAAAATCTGACGGAAGACCAGTTACTTGCGATCGATCAACTTGCATATTCCCCTTCGGGCAAGCGAATCCTCTTCATGATGGATCGCCCCGGCAAAGCAGCGCTCTGGTGGATTGACCCCCAGACCGGCAATACCAGACAGGCAATCGAGGATCAGACCGGTTTCTACGGCTGCTTTGCGCCCGATGATGAACACATCTCCTATACGATCAATCGAAGACCTGACCCTAAGGTACTTAGCGCCAACGAGGATATCGTACTCCGCTCGCTCAAGACCGGAGAAACTGACACTCTGACCAACTCGCCGGTCATGGAATTCTCCGGAGTGATATCGCCCGACGGCAAATACCTTGCCTATGTGGTTACGACCGCGAGCATCAACAATCTCTGGGTGATGAATCTTGCCACCAAGCAGTCGCGGCAGTTTACATTCGCGACAGCCGGTAAGAACTGCACTACGCCAAACTGGACTCCTGACGGCAAGCAGATCATCTTTTTCGGAGTCGGCTTCGCGGCCCAACCGTCGGTTTTTGTCAAGGATTTTCTACCGTTCTAGCGATCCAGTTGCCCAAAGCGACAACAACCTTTTGGCGCGCCAATTCTCTATCAAGGAATGGCGCGCTGTTTTTGTTGACATTAGCCACCATATGTCGTAGTCGTACTGTCGAAAGCAATAGCGCTACAGAAGATCCATAGGATTGTGGAGGAGTTTATGGAAAACCTAGGTCGGTCGTTTTCCTATATGTTTGAAGACGAGGATTGGTTTCAGAAAATTCTGATTGGGGCGGCATTCTGTCTGTTGTCGCTCGTGCTCATCGGTATCCCCTTTGTTCTTGGCTATCTTCTGCAGGTGGCCCGACAGAGTTCGCACGGCAAGGAGTTGCCTCTGCCGGCATGGGACAATCTCGGAGACAAGTTCGTTTCCGGATTGCTGTTTTTTTGTGATCGGGATAGTCTACAGCATTCCTCTGGCGATCATCTATTTTGTGCTGATATTCATTCCCCGTATCGGCTGGTTGGCGATGCTTTTCCTTGGCATAGCATTCGCACTGATTTTCCCCTATATCGCCGTGCGTTTTGCCCGTACGGGCAATATCGGCGATGCCTTTGATTTGAGTGGCATGTGGGGATTCCTAAAGACGAATCTGGGCAACCTGCTGATAGTCTGGGTGATGTCGATTCTGTTCCATATTATCGCGTGGTTCGGCCTGCTGGCGCTTTTGATTGGCATTCTGTTCACCTATTTCTGGGCGCAATTGGCAGTCTATTATCTCTATGGCAGAGTTGTCTATGAAGCGGAACGTACCGGCATTCCAACCGCCGTCGCCAATACCTGAGGCACCGGTAGCGGTTAAGACAGGTTATCGGATTCTGTTATGGGGAGTTCCGCTGCTGGCTGGCGTTTACTTCTTAGTGGGAATTTCACCGCCACTGCTGATCAGATACGGACAACTACAAGCGGAGTCGGTGCTGAGTCTGTATAGTCACTTCTGCCATCAGATAGTGGAGCGGTCATTTGTCATCAGTGGGACGCCACTTGCTTTCTGCAGTCGTTGTACCGGCTTCTATGGTGGGCTGTTTGGGAGTAGCCTGACTGTCACGACGAGTAATCGTCGGCGTTCGCTCGGGCTCATAAGCCTGACTCTTCTTATCACCCCCGCCATCATCGATTTCTGGTTCGATCTGAGTTCGCTCGCTCGGGGTTCGAATGTGTTGCGATGTGTTAGCGGTTTGCTTGCTGGCATCGGGATAGTGAGGTTCGCTTTTCCGCGCTTGCTGTGGGCCGCCCAGCGATAACAGCTTGCCGTATACGAATCGGCACAATACATTGCTTGCGGATACTCGTTTGATTTGGCCCGGCACGGCGGTAGCAACACATGATTACTCTCGGTAGATTAACTCTGAAGAATTTCGCGGTGGTTTCACAGACCGAGATCGCCTTCGACCGCGGGTTGAGCGTGATCACGGGAGAAACCGGCGCGGGAAAGTCGCTGATCGTGGGGGCTATCAGTCTCTTGGTTGGTGAGCGCGGAAAAACCGAGTACGTCCGTTCGGGTGCAAACCATGCCTTTATCGAAGGGGAGTTTCACGGCGACTTGACTGAATTGTGGGAGTGTCTCGCCGAAGAGGAAATCGAGGCCGACGGCTCGGTCTTGACGTTGACCCGCGAATTGTACGCTGACGGGCATAGTCGCTGTCTGGTTAACGATCAGCGCGTGAACCTGTCCACGCTCAAAAAAATCGGCGAGCAGATCTGTGATCTGCACGGTCAACACCAACATCAATGGCTGCTTGATCCCGACAGGCATCTCTGGTTTCTCGATCGATTTGGTCAGTATGATGTGGCGCTCGACGCTTATACTCAGCAACTACAGCGCTTCCGAGACCTCAAAACACGTATTGCTTTGCTCGAAAAACAAATCGACGAGGCGAAGGAGAAACAAGAACTCCATCAATTCCAGCTCAACGAGATCAACTCGATTGCACCAATCGCGGGAGAGGAAGAGACATTGGAAGCGGAACGCCGACAGCTTGAAAATATCGCGCGAATCAGGGACGCCATACAAAATGCGATCGGGCGTCTACAGGATGACGGCGCCGCAATATCATTGACTACCGAAGCGCTGAGGCAGCTTCATTCCATTGCCGCGGCCTTCCCGCCAGCAACCGGATTCGTGACCGAGTTGGAGTCGGCGCGTATCGGACTCTCTGAGACAGGGCGCGGACTGGAAGAACATCTTAGCCGTCTTGCCGAGAACCCAATGCGGTTGGAGGAAATCGGCGAGCGGCTGGCGCAAATCTATAAGCTGAAGCGCAAGTATGGCGGAAGCATAGAGGCCGTGCTGTTCTATCGCGATACCATAACGTCTGAAGTCAGAGACATCGATACCGCCGAGCTTGACCTCGTCGGATTCAAAAAGCAGTTGACATTGATTCAAAAGGAGTTGGTCGACAGCGCACAGCATTTGCAGGCTGATCGAGAAACCGCCGCGAAAAGACTGGTGATCGCCATGCGCAAAGAGCTGGGCAAGCTCGGCCTGCCGAAGGCACAATTCGACGTCGAATTTGGAGAAAACCAATCGGGCGATCTGGTCGAGCATGATGGACAGCGTTACCGTCTTGGAGAATCGGGCATGATGACCGGCCAGTTCCTGTTTACTGCCAACGTCGGTGAGGAATTGAAACCGCTACACAAGGTCGCTTCCGGAGGCGAAATCAGCCGCCTCATGCTAGCGCTCAAGTCGTTGAATGCTGGGAATGACCGAGTTGATCTGCTCGTTTTTGACGAGATCGATGTCGGTATCGGCGGCGAAACGGCGTTGCTGGTCGGGCGAAAGCTGAGAGAACTGGCGGGCAAGCAGCAGTTGATTGTGATTACACATTTACAGCAGATAGCTTCCTTTTCTGATCATCATTATAAGGCGATCAAGAAAGAAAAGGCGAAACGGACTGAGACCGAGATTGTGTCGTTAGATCAAGAAGAACGTATTGTAGAACTGGGGCGGATGATTTCCGGCGGGGTTTTCGGCGAAGAAGAAAGACGTCAGGTCGAGAAATTACTGCGGGAAGCTGGACGAAAAGTTTCGGTTGACAAATCCTGACACCCCGATATATTGCAACACTTCTGGGGCCGTAGTTCAGTTGGGAGAACGCTTGACTGGCAGTCAAGAGGTCAGGGGTTCAAATCCCCTCGGCTCCACCAAAATCCAGAGAAACAGGTCAGCTTCAGATTGCTCGCCATTACCTTATGAATCAAAGACTTACACAGCGCGAAAGAGTGATTGATTTCCTGCAACGTTGTCGATATATTTTGCGTACCAAAGTTTTGCGTACAAAACAGTGGAGACGCAGGAGATATGGTGAATAGAGCAGACGAGTCAAATGACATTAGCCGCATTGTCAATTCGGTCCGACGGATCAGAAATGCAATCAACTGCTATTCTAAGGAATTAACAAAGACGGTTGGTCTAAGCGGGCCGCAACTAGGGCTCTTGATAGTCGCCAAGCGATATCCTCAGGTGTCACTCGGGGAAGTCAGCGAGAGGATGTTTCTGCACACCAGCACGGTATCGGGGATTGTTGACCGTCTGGAAGTCGCGGGCTATCTGGTTAGGCAGCGGGATGCGGAAGATCGGCGCACAGTACGGTTGCAGTTGACCGATAAAGGCAATGAGGCGGTTGCACAGGCGCCGCCGTCAGCGTTCGGCTTCTTGATAGAAGAGCTCGGTCGGCTGCCAGAGGCGCAATTGCGTGAGATCAGTCGTTCCATGCAGACTCTGTGCCGCTTGATGAAGATTGAAGACAACTATGGGGTGGAAATACAAGACGTCGAGGTCCGCGACCATGAACACGGGGACGGCGGTCTCGAACAGGAATCTTGAGTAGCGACAAAGGAAATGTGATGGCCTCTAAGAAAAGTCTAGTGAAAAAAAAACGCTTCTGGATCCCGACGATAGTGGTGCTGCTGGGTGCAGCGCTGGTGGTCGGATATTGGTACAACTACTTGCGCGGGTATATCGGCACTGATGATGCCTTTGTCGACAGCGATCCGGTTTCTATCAGTTCCAAGATTACGGGACGGATAGTGCAGCTCAACGCCGCTGATGGTGATACTGTTACTCAAGGGCAACTGCTGGTACAGCTGGATGATAGCGACTTGCGTGCACAGGAGGCACAGGCACAGGCCGGACTGGAATATGCGCAACAGGCCGTCGGTCTGGCAGAAGTCAACTTGCAGAAAGCGCAGGAGGATCTGAACC
The DNA here is from genome assembly GCA_903930455.1 of uncultured bacterium. Lineage (GTDB taxonomy): Bacteria > Zixibacteria > MSB-5A5 > CAIYYT01 > CAIYYT01 > CAIYYT01. Next base: position 16,678 of record CAIYYT010000253.1, read on the forward strand.
GAAGCACGGCGCAATTCAAAGAGAGTATTATTCCACAGGAGCAGTATGATCACGCCAAGCGCGCGGTCGATCTGGCGCAGGCGCAAAAGAAAGTAGCGCTGGCGCAGGTGAATAATACTCAGGCGCAAATCGAAGTCATTCGCACGCAGTTGCAGAATACGAAGATCGTAGCATCCTCCACAGGGGTCGTGGCCCGCAAATGGGTCATGTCGGGAGATATCATTCAACCCGGGCAGCCGGTGTTCACGATTTACGATCTCGAGAATGTCTGGGTGACCGCCTACTTCGAGGAGACGAAGATTGAGAACATGAAGCTCGGTAGCCCGGTCGAAGTTGAGGTTGATGCCTATCCGAATCACAAGTTCGTCGGAAAGGTGACTCTAATCGGGGCGGCAGCAGCTTCACGATTCTCTTTGATACCGCCGAACAATGCTTCAGGCAACTTCACTAAAGTCACGCAGCGAGTGCCTGTCAAGATAGGTTTCGATGAAGCACAGTTGCGAGGCAATGACTCTGACCATCGACTGTTGCCGGGTATGTCGGTGGAAGTCCGAGTGAAGGACAGCCGGTATTAGTCCATGTCCAAGTGGTGGTCACAATATCGTCGGCGGCTAGTCGAGCGATTCGATGTACTCGATCCCGAGCACGGTCGTTACCGTTGGCTGGTGCTGGCTGCGGTGATGATCGCAACCTTCATGGCTGTCCTGGACGCGACCATTGTCAACGTCGCACTTCCCAAGCTGATGGCAACCTTCGGCGTCTCGGTAGACAGCGTCGAATGGGTGCTCACGGCCTATCTGCTGGTTTTTGCGGTGGTGCTGCCATCATCAGGATGGTTCGCAGACCATTTCGGCTACAAGCGAGTCTTCATTCTCGGATTGCTCCTGTTCATTATCGGTTCGCTGCTGTGCAGTCTGTCCTGGAGTCTCAACGTGTTGATCGCCTTCCGCATCATTCAGGGAGTGGGCGCCGGTTGCCTGATGCCGATCGGCATGGCGATTATTGCGCGGGAATTCCCGCCTGAAAAGCGGGGCATCGCGCTGGGATTTTGGTCCATGTCAGCGTCGGCCTCGGTTTCACTCGGGCCGACGGTCGGCGGCTATCTCGTAGACAACTATTCGTGGCACACGATTTTCGATGTCAACATCCCTATCGGGGTAGTCGGTCTCATGGTGCTGCTGGTTGTGCTGCGGGAATACAAATCTGAGAAGGTGCGGACCTTCGACCTAGTCGGCTTCATCTCGCTAACAGCTTTTCTCACCGCGCTGGTTCTGGCCTTGTCTTCCGGCAATTCCGCCTGGAACAACGGCGGTTGGACATCGACTTATATTCTGAGCTGTTTCGCAATCTCGGGAGTCGGGTTGCTCGTATTTTTGATGACTGAGTTTTCGGTCGAACACCCATTGATCGAGTTGGCGCTATTCAAACACTTTAATTTTGCCGTCTGCAATCTGATCTCATTTATGTTTGGCATCGGCATGTTCGGCAGCACGTTCCTGCTACCAATCTATCTGCAGAATTCTCTCGGCTACACGCCTCTGCAATCGGGACTGGTCTTCCTGCCGGTAGGCATCATGCAGGGTCTGGCAGCGCCTTTTGCCGGGCATTTCGCGGACAAACATAATGCCAAGATTCCATTGCTTGTCGGTTTGGTGCTGATGGCCTACACGTTTTACCAGTTCGGCTTCTTGTCGATGCAAACTGAGCACTCGGCGATAACCGTCCCGCTTTTTGTGCGCGGACTGGCGATGGGAATGATATTTGCGCCGATGACCGCCACGGCAATTCTGGGAATCGGCAACACCAAGATGGCACAAGCATCCGGGATGCTCAACGTGATCCGGCAGGTCGGTGGCAGTGTGGGTGTGGCGCTGTTCGGGTCGTTGCTGGTGCGTCGCACGATTTTCCATGGCGCCATGTACGGCCAGCAACTGGATGCGGGGTCAGATATATACAAACAAACCATGATGCGGTTGCAGCAGTACGCGTCGCAGGCGACCGGCGGCACAGTCGCACAGGCATCCGGCAAGGCCAAAGTGCTGTTGTCATCGTATGTTCAAAATCAGGCATTTGTGCAGGCCATCAGCGACGTCTTCCTGATTGCTGGCGTGATCGTGCTCGTAAGCGCAGCGCCGGTGTTTTTCCTGAGGGTGCGCCGCAAAAGTACGACACAAAGCGCTGCCGCGCGACCGGAACCGGTAGAGGTTGGATAGGATATGATCGTGAAAAGAATGATACCAGTGATTCTGTCAGTTGCCACTTTGCTTCTTGGCTCAAGTGTCTTTGCGCAGCAAGACAATTCTGATTCGCTGACAATCGATCAGGCGGTGCAGTTGACCGTGGCTAATCACCCGTTGATTCAGCGGGCGAAGCAGGTGATCAAGGTTTCGGAGGCGCAGGTGGGAGTCGCGCAGAGTCCATCGCTACCTGAGATTTCGGGTGTGGCCGGCTACACGCGGATCGGACCGGTGCCGGAATTTGAGCTTCCCGGAATAGGCAAGGAGGCCCTGGCGCCTTACAACAACTATGATGTCCATTTGGGATTGCGATACACACTCTACGATTTTGACCGCACCGCTACCGCGGTCGAATATGCGCGCTCCAATCTTCAGACGGTGACCGATAGCGTCGAATACGTCAAATGGACGCTCGCCTATCAGATGACGGCCGTGTTCAATCAGATCCTAATCTTGCGGCAGAGTATTACCGTGCTCGATGAGCAAATCGATGCTCTGAACCAGCATCTGCTGATCAGTCAGAAGAAGGTGGAGACCGGCACGGCGACCAAGCTGGACGTTCTGACTACACAGGTTCGTGTTGCTTCGGCCAACAGCGCTCGTATCGATGCCCTCAATGCGCTACGATTTCAGGAAATCCTGTTTCGGCAGTTGGTTGGATTTGCACCAGACAAGCCGGTACTGGTGCGTGGTGAGTTGTCCACCAACGCGGTCATTTTGAAATCAGATTCGTTGCTGCAAGCTGCCACCAAGCAACGCGCTGAGATTAGGACCGCTTTGGATGCCGAGGTCGGCGCCGGGGTGATTATCCGACTCGCCGAGTTGGGCAACAAGCCGACGCTGTTTCTGGCTCTGACAAGTGGTTTCAAGAACGGTTATGAGCCGAACATCCAAAGGATGATGGGCAATTATGCAGCCTCGTTGAATCTGCAAGCACCAATCTTTGACGGGTATCGCACGCGCCATCAGAAGGAACAAGCACGGGCAAGCTTGCTGGCCGTGCAAGCCCGCATGCGCGATCTTGAGAGACGCATCGCTACGGAAGTCGGACAGGCACTCTCCGCAACTCTGGCTAGTCAGGAGAAGATTAGCAATGCACAGGTGCAGGTCGATCGCGCCGAAGAAGCCGTAACTATCGCGAAGGCGCAATACGGCGCGGGGGTGAATACTAATCTCGATCTGCTCGATGCGCAGACTTCCCTCTCGGAAGCAAAGCTGGTGCTCTTGCGTGCAAGGTACGACTATGTCAGCAGTCTGAACGCGCTGGACAAAGCCACGGGGAAGAAGATCTGGTAGGGACGGTCAAAATACCACCCCAAGCCAACAGTTTCTCCATCCGCACGTTTTATATCTGATGTGCGGAAGATTCACCGTACCATTGGGTAACTGGAGAGACAACGATTATGCAGGTTATTGACCTCACGCAGCAATTTATAGATTGTGTAATTCGCAATGACAATCAACATGAGTATGAGAGTCTCTTCCCTGCTCTGTTCGAGCACTATTACCGTTTTTGGACCACGAGACGACCGAATTTCAAATTTGGTGAAGATGAGGTCGTACGCAGGACAGGACTAATCAAGGAACGGTTGCCGATCATCGAGCAGTGCTTTATGAATAATGGCTTGTCTATTGATACCTTGACGATTGTGCTCTTTGTAGGGCATGACGCATCGAACGGTCATGCCTTTGAGCATGAGGGTCGCTTTGTCGTTTGGATTCCGGTAGAAGCATATAGGAGCATACGCGCCGTAGATGTATTCGTTGCTCATGAGATTGCGCACGCCCTTCACTATCAAGGTGAACCCGCTTTCTATTTTGCCGACCACTTCGAGAAAGGCCAAATGTTCAGGCAATTGGCGACCGAAGGTGTAGCAACCCTCGTATCAAAAGCGGTTATGGGAATAGACGAAGTGGAAGCCCTGTGGGCCGACTATCTTCCTCGCGATAAAGCAGAAGCTTGGTATGAGCAGTGTAAGTCCAGGGAAAAGGAATTGTCTGGATTCATCCTGACGCATCTTGAGGATACTGACAAAGAAAACTCACTCTTCTGGTTCTCGGATTCGGAAGACGTCTTCCAAAATAGAGCGGGCTACTATATGGGGCTTCAGCTTGCCGAACGAATTTGCAGGAAACGAGAATGTTCACTAAGTGACCTTCTGTCCCTCAGCAGAACGGAATTTCAGGAGATGGCGACTGAGTGTTTGCCGTGCTGAGCGAATACTCTTGTGTTGCGTCATATCTTGCCCACGACGAAGTCGGGGGTGTGACGTGACGCTGGTTGCACCGGTGAACGCGGATACCGGCAGGTCACAACCGGCGCATGACAATCGGAGCGCGAGGAAGTATAGTTGGCGTGCGTTCAAGCAGAGTTGCGTGGTTTCGTCAGACGCCGGTCAAGACCTGCGGAACGGGAAATTGTCAAATAGTCAACTAATCCCGAACACAACGAACAGAAAAACCGAGAAGCTTATAGTTGGCGCTACGGTTTACCTGTGAATTGTCGTAAAGCAGGTGGCGGTACCACGCGTTGAAACTATTGTACTCCGTGGAAGACCAAATGAAGGCGGCGTCACCCATATCGAGGAAGGTGCCAAGATGGCGGTAACCGCCGGGCAGCGCGAAAAAACCGCTTTCATTGGTAGCGCCTGTGTTGGGCGGGTTCCAATGCGTTGTGCCCGCTTCCCTTAGCTTGCCGCCTTCATCAGTGCCGCGCCAGCCACCAGCATCAGCCTGGGCCTGGCTCATCCCAAGATACATCTCCAATTCCTTCCACTCAGCGTCCGTCGGTACATGCCAGCCCGCCGGTGCTAGGTTCCGGATGTCAGACACCGCATACCAGTTGTATAACCGGCCATAGGTAGCAACATAGCCCACGTCATTGTTGTAGTTGCAGTAGGCCCCGGTAGCAAGATCGGACCATGTGCCGCCGTCGGTAACGTTGGGTATCGGGTCGCCGTTGCGATAATGGGTCACCTTCAGATTCTCTGCCATCCAAACCTGTGTCCCAATAGTTACAGTTTGATAAACATTGCCGTCAATGTCCGTTACGGTGTTTGAAGCTGCCGTTGTGAACGGTTCGGAGCTGCCATAGCCAGTCCCCGCACTATTCGTCGCATACGCCCGCACATAATAAGGAGTGCCGGCTGTCAAACCCGTTAGCGAACTGGTAAAGCTTCCCGTCCCGGTACCATCGGTGGTCTTACTGTCAGCAATTGTGGGTGATGGACCGGTGCTCCAGCATACTCCGCGAACAGTTACCGCGGCCCCGCCATCTGAGGTAATCGTCCCGCCACTTTGTGCCGTCGTCTGAGTTATTGCAGTAACATCGGCTGTCGTTAATACTGGCACTGCATTTACGTAAGTGCCGCTAAATGTCACACTATTGTTCGCTGCCAGATTCTGCATCGAATTTGGAGGTGCGGTCCAACCCGACACGGTTCCCCATGCTATCGAATACGAACCAGGGTCGAGGTCAGCTAGTGTCTGATCCCCAGTGCCGCTAGTGTTGTAACTGCAAGGACCTGTCAGTGACCATGGTGCACTGATGCTATTTGGTTCTGCATCAACAATTATGGTTCCAGTGCCGCCAAGAGGATATACCCACTCCCCAATGAGGTGAGTATAGAGCTGGTAATCTCTACTGTAGTCAAGGCCAAGGATGTCGCATTTGACGCCTACGACGGCATACAAAATCGCGTTAAGATCAAAGGTCAGGTCCACTTTGCAAGGGTCGGCGCTCAGGATCGACTGGAAATGAAAACCTGCCTCACCCCCCATGTACGGCCCTGCAACGCCATAGATGAGACAGGAAGCATCGAGAGAAACCCCCGGCTCAAAATTGAACTCAGCCGCGAATTGGGGGGGGGGTAAATGAAAACTTTTTTGTGGCCTCGCTAATACTGTAGTACTCGTTATTGGCGTAGCCTAAGCCATATCGCAGCTCTTGAGTATAGTTGATTCCCGTCACGAAAGTAACTGTCAGATCACCATGGATATGCGCTTCGACAGTCAATGTTGGCACAAGCCAAACCACACCACCGACTGGAATCGCCCCAAGCTGAAACTCGGCCAAATCAAATTTCTCCTCTTGGTCAAATTTCCATTGAAGATTCGCAGTCACTGCGACATTCACGTTCTGATTTGTCTCAATTCCGGCTTCAAATTTCTTAAGCGTAAACCAGTCCATTTCGATGTCGGCAAACAGTGCCGCAGTAAACTTGTATTCACCATCGAGTCTTATCTGATCGTCAGTTGTCTCATAATCTCCATCCTGATCGTAATAAACGCAGCTCAACCCAACAGTAAATGTGTCGTTGTCCTCATTGGGAAAATACTTCGCGCCCCGCAGAAGTTTTACTGACTTCACATTGGACGGCTTGAGTTGGTGAGTCTCGGAGATGTCCATCGTTTCAAAGGCTTCCATCATTGTAGCCTGTTCTGTTTCCAGCACGATCAAGTTGCCCTGGGTGGTCTTCGATGTAACTTTTCTCAGGAATCCGTTTGGAGCTTGTGTATCATTTTGGCCGATGATAACATCTCCGACCGATACTCCCTGCGCGTAAACCGATGATTCTCCCAGAACAACGGTTCCGGCAGTATCGTAACTTGTTATGGCCGTGCCACTGTCTTGGGGAATAATAATCGTTGTACTCGGTGTCGTATAGCGCCGACAATCCGGTGCTGCACCACCAGAAAAGATATAGGCGATTAGGTAGACAACATCGGAGATGTCGACCGTACCATCGTGGTTGGCATCCCCCGCAACCAGTGGTTGTGGGGCCGAACCGCCAGAAAAGATGTAGGCGATTAAGTAAACAACATCAGAGATGTCGGTCGTGCCATCGGCGTTGGCGTCGCCGCAGAGATCGCTACCGGCCGCCATAGTTGCAGTCAGGCCAATAAAAGCAACAACAATGGCAAGGGCGAATAAATTGAAATTCTTGCGCATGACTGTGCCTCCTCAATATGAAGTATGCCCAAAGATACACTGAATTTGAAGCCTGTCAAGTCGATTTTGTAAATTGGGATCCGGTTACTACTTGGTGTCGATTTAGTTTTGTGAGTGACGCCGACTCGCGGAGTGACGCCAAGCCACAATAGGGCTTGACGTACTTGGCGACGAAATACCCTGCCCAGGAAACGACGGGAGTAGTGGCGCCTGATTTGCCGGAGTGTGTTTAGCGATTACCTGAGACCGTCTGAGACACAAAAAATGGCGTCCCCAACGGGATTCGAACCCGTGTTATCGCCGTGAAAGGGCGGTGTCCTGGACCGGGCTAGACGATAGGGACGTCAGCGAAGTCTGGGATTATACGTTTCTGGCGGGATTTGTCAAGA
>CAIYYT010000254.1 GCA_903930455.1 uncultured bacterium
TTATGGACTTGGCGTGACTCCGGGCAAGAAAATCGGTTTGGGTTTGCTCTGGGGAGAAATGGACAAGAGCAACATGCCTGAGGGAATGGGTGGCGGCGAGGGACCTGGTGGTGGGCAAGGTGGCGGCCCAGACGGTGGATCGGGTGGTGGTATGCCTCCGGGTGGCGGTCGTGGCGGTGGAATGGGTGGCCCCGGTGGTGGCGGACCCGGTGGCGGCCAAGGTGGTCCCCCGGGTGGTGGTCGCGGTGGATTCGAAATGCCCAAGAAACAGGAAGTGTGGATGAAAGTACAACTGACCGGTACGGGGGCTGCGGTCGCTGCGCCCTCGGACAAGAAATAGTCACGGGCACAACAGCAGACTTTTCACGACGCTACATGGCCAAAGTCAAGCGCCGTCAGGAGAGGTTCCTGACGGCGCGGTCTTGTTGCTGTCATTCCAGCGAAAGCTGGAATCCAGAACCAGTTACGTGCGCGGCAGCCTTCTCGCCTGCCGCGCTTACTTGTCTTACTTACACCCCGCACACGGTGCTAGTCCGCCGGAGAAGATGTACGCGATCAGATACACCACATCAGAGATATCAACTGTGCTGTCACAATTGGCGTCACCTGAGGTGTAAAGAATAGGGGCTAAACCGCCAGAAAAGATGTAGCTAATCAGGTATACAGCGTCGGAGATGTCAACCGCGCCGTCGCCATTGGCGTCGCCGCAGGTAAGAGGTGGACTCACAGTCAGATTGATCGGCACTGTAATGGCACCAGCCGATGAAGTAATTGCAATGCTCCCATGGAGCGTACCAAACTGCAAGCTCGAGGGAAGAAATGTTTTCAGACTGACAAACATCGCCGAGTCCGCCGGGACAGTGGTCAGATAGTCAAGGATGATCGTTGATTCTAAAATCATTTGTCCGTTGCCTGTGCCAACAATATCTGACGCGTTGATCGTGATCCCGTTGATCGCATATTGGCCCCCGATTTCTCTGATGATGAAGAAATCGGAAAGCGTGTCGCCAGGGTGGCCACCAGTCGATAGCTCTGAAGGAGTCACTTCCATTGTCGCTGGATGATTAACTTCTTGGAGTGCTGCCACAGAGAAGTATTCACTGTCCTGAACTTGAATAGCCTCTACCCTCAGGGTATAGGAGTGTTCTCCTGAATTCGGAAATCGAATTATCTCTGGGTTAGACGCGTTACCCGAGTAGAAGGCACCGGGAATCTCGAGCTCGACTGAGGCCGTACTGTCGTCATAGCCAACATGTCTTCCCAGATCGTCATACACATGCAGGTTGAAGTCACTGCCCCCATAAGTCATCGCAAATTCGGCGTTTTTTACTGAGTTGGTTATCAAAATGCTGCCCATGTAGTTGCGCTTGGCGAGACTCAGATACCCTGATGCGAGATTCGCAGTAGCATAGTCGTAAAAAGGAGAACACGGCAGCTTTCGGCTCCAGAAGTAGCTGAGTCGCGAAATAACCTCGTCGTGAGTGAACACCTTAATATCAGCGAGATATCCGCGACTATTCAGGTCCGCATTCGGCGGGCCATAGACGTTAAAGGTGACGGGAAGTGTACCGTTTGCCGGAACCTCCACGAATCTAGGATAATAGCCCATTACGTTGTCTGGTTGTCTCGTATTGATCGTCATGACTACACCCGCCAGCGCTCTCTCGGACATACTCTTGTTATGAAGCGTGATGGTCATGTCTTGATAGGAGGATGATGCTATGCCGGGACGGACGCAGAGGTCCGGAGTCGATATGTCTGTAACTTCGATAATGCCACCGCAGGGCGCTGTACTTGGATTTTGAAATGAAGTGATCAGATCTTGGCAGACTTTCGAGTAGGTGACGTAGCTTCTATATGAGTCTTCGATCGCGTTTCCTATAAGGGCATCAACATGGAACAGCATTGACAAAGACTGATCCATCACCGCGACTTCGTCCAAGACATCCTCTGCGTAGCAAGCTGATGATACCGTATTATATACTACTTCTCCAAAACCGGTCGTGACAAGAGCGCCAAGCCCGCCGGCGGCAACTCCAGATACTGATATGCCAATTTTCATTAGCATACCGCCGGCGTCCCAAATCGAACACGCAGTTGAAATCTTATTTTGTACTCGCCGATTTGCAACAAACTGGTTGATCTCTTGGTCAAGCAAATTATATAGGTTCGCTGTCGATCCAAGTTTAATGTAATTTGCATTTGTGATCGGATCGCAGACCAGCGGGTGTCCCCACATAAAATCGCACTCGTTAGCGTAAGGAAAGCCAAACGCCTCGTAGCTATGGAGTTTCATCCAATAGTCCAGCAGCCTGTCGTATGTCGGGTTAATCGGATATCCGCTTGGAATTTGACTGGGGATCGCAGAAAGAACAGCTTGTGTGCGTGCATCGACAGCGTTTGTGAGATCCTCCAGCGTCCCCACTCCGTCGATCTGAGTGATCTCTCTAATTCTTGCGTCGACTACGTCAATCATATCTGTTTCGGTTTGCTGTTCGTACAGATTGAAATTACGTTGAACATCGGTGAGTAAATTGTAACGATTCTGCAATTGTTCGGAAATCCAGACTTTCAGGGCGAATTTCGCGAGAGTTCCCCCAATATTAAGCTCAGGTGCTACTCCCGTGAAAAGCGACTTAAACTCCTCCACGCTCATGTGCTTCGCAGCGTCAAATCCGGCTCTCTGTTTTGCATTGACAACATTGTGAGCGTACTGAAAATTCTTCTTGTAGGTCCGGCCGGCACCATGCGACGCAGCGTAAATATTGTATCCGATGTAATGTTTTTCCCATTCACCTACGGCAGTTATCAGAGTGCGGAGTTGGTCTGCCGAAAAATTGACTGAGAGATTGTATGATACTTCCGGTGACCACTCCCCATCATCATCTTGCACACTGAAGAAGATTGTGTGAGTGCCTTCCGAGAGAGTTGCCTTGCTGAAACTTGCTGAAGTACTCAGTTGACCGTCAATGCTCGAACGCCAATTGTAGCCAGTGATCGTGCCATCGCAGTCTGTGCCATGACCACCAAATGAAACTGGCATACCTGCCAGTGCCGGATTCGGAGTGATATTGTCAATACACGCCGTAGGCAGCGAATTTCCGCTCTCGCTCCATGCGGCGATGTTATTAGCTGAGATATTTCCTGCGGTAGTGAAGTCTCCCCCCACAATCAGCTGATTGTTATAGACCGTGAGCGCGAGAACTGATGTCCCTTCGACCACCCCCCGGCAGAGTGCGGACCAAGAATCTGGTAAGTAACCTCCATCCCAGGTGACAATATTATTGGCTGCAGTAGTTCCGGCCGCTGAGAAGTGTCCTCCGATGACCAGCTTGCCAGCGAAGGCAGTGAGAGAATGAACATTGGGCTCTCCTATATCACTCGGGGCGCCTGGCCGGAGTGGGGACCAGTAGTTTCCACTTAACGCTGCAACACCGACGGCCGGAGTGCTGAAGAATCCTCCAGCTATCAAGCGACCGTCGTAAACAGTGAAGGTTAGCACCGGTCCACTTACCCCGTCTACCCCGGACTGATACCCCCACCAGTAGTTCGGCGTCCAACCAGCAATGAAATCGGCTGTGGCACCTCCTGCCGTGGTGAAGAAACCTCCTACTATCAATGAGCCCCAATAAACTGTCAGTGCGCGCACAGAAGGATAGCTCCAACCTCCCACTCCGGTACCGAGTGGAGACCAAGATGTACCATCCCAGGTAGCAATGTAATTTGCCGAGTTACCTCCTGCCGTAGTGAAATCCCCCCAGCGATCAACATACCATTATAGACTGTAAGAGCTTGCACCGTATTATTCACCCCCGAGCCCAGTGGTGACCAAGCTGTACCATCCCAAGCTGCTATTCTATTTGCTCCTACCCCGCCAGCCTCTGCAAAGTCTCCTCCTGCTATCAACATATTATTATGGACTGTGATCGCATAGACCCCGGGAGGACTGAACCCACCCGTCATCCCAGAACCAAGCGAAGACCAAGAAGAGCCGTTCCATGAAGCTATACAGTTGGCTGTCACGCCACCTGCCGTGGCAAAAGAACCTCCTATGACCAAGTTGCCGTTGTAGACCGTTGCTGCGCAGACAGCACCATTTACTCCAATACCCAGAGTCGACCAAGTTCCAGCGCAAACTAAAGAGTCTTCGACGGTTGCCATCGCCAATAGACATGCTGCCGCCAGCACTAAAGAACGATTCATGTTGCCCTCCGGGCTGTTGAGGTATTTCAATATACAATGTACTCGGTTTTGACGCATCTGTCAATAAGAAAGAAGGGGTCGGTCTACTCCGCTTTCTTGCGCTTTACGACGATTGCCTTGCCCCACCGTTCCCGATTATGCTATACTTCCTCACTATGGACTACCTGCTTCTCCTCGGATTACTCGCCGCGACTTTGACCACTGTCGCCTATGTGCCGCAGTTACTCAAAGTCATTAAGACGCGGTCAACGCACGATATCTCTCTGGCGATGTATATCGTTGTCTGCACCGGCGTACTACTGTGGCTGATTTATGGTATCCTGATACACAACACGCCGATCATCGTCGCCAATGCCGTCACTTTTGTGATCGCCTGTGCCGTACTGGTGATGAAAATCAGATACAAATGAGCGGTCTCCAGCCGTCAGAAATCCCTTCTCAACGTCTCACCAAATCTTCCTTACCAACGCGAACTTCAAGAGAGTTCGGCACGTATACTCTTTGATGAAAAATCACAAGGGTCTACGGATCGCCATCACCGGCGCCACCGGCATGATCGGGCGGCAACTCACCAGCACTTACGGCACGAATAGTAATCGACTCACCCTCTTTGCACGTAAACCGTTTCAGATCCACCAGGCGCACAAGATTTCCCTCTGGAATCCCGATCAACGGATGATTGATGCCGCCGATCTGGAAGGTCAGGATGTTGTCATCCATCTGGCCGGCAAAAACATCGCCGCCGCACATTGGAGCGAAACGCACAAGCGCGGTGTGCTGGAAAGCCGTGTGCGTTCGACCGAGTTGCTTTGCAAGACCCTCACCGAGCTCAAACAACCGCCAAAGGTGTTGCTGTCGGCATCGGCAATCGGCTTCTATGGCAACCGCCCTCCTGAGGAAGACTTGGATGAAACCAGTCCCGCCGGCGAAGGATTTATGTCCGAGGTCTGCCAGCAATGGGAAGCGGCAACGAAACTGGCCGAGGACGCCGGTATCCGTGTGGTTAATCTGCGCACCGGCTTGGTGATGAGTCCAAGCGGCGGCACGCTGGCCAAGATGCTGCCGCTATTCCGACTCGGCTTGGGTGGCAAAATCGGTTCTGGCGAACAGGTGATGAGTTGGATCGCTCTTGAAGAGATTCCCTCGGTGATACTGCACATCGTCCAGCAGCCCGCCTTATCAGGACCGGTCAACTTGGTATCTCCCAATCCGGTAACTAACGCCACTTTTGTGAAACTGCTGGCGAAAGTCTTGACGCGTCCGGCATTCTTCGGCTTACCGACATTTGGCGCCAAGCTGGCGTTCGGTGAAATGGCGGAGGAA
>CAIYYT010000255.1 GCA_903930455.1 uncultured bacterium
CCCATTTGCCGACCCCTTTTTTGCCGGCGAACAACAGCGATGACGGCAAGCGATTTTCATGGAAAAGGCGGCCGAGTCGCTCATAGAGTTCGGCTTGTGGGAGCAGAGTCTGTGTTTTCGCAGTCGTCATCGTCTAAGCCAATCGGCGGGATCAACGGCGGTTTTGCCGTCACGAATCTCGAAATGTAATCGCGAACAGATTGCCGTGGCAAACTGCTCGCCGCGAATTACCTGATCACCTTCACTAACCGAAACCTGATCAAGGTTGCCATACAGCGAGTAGATTGAGCCGCCATGGTCAACCACTACAAATCGTTCCAGCCCGCGCGCCCAACCGATATATAACACTTCGCCCGTTGCCGCCGCAACCACTTTCCCCCCGGCGCGTGCGGCAATGTCGAGGCCGTTGCTCTTGGTCAGCAGGCGGGTGTCGCTCTCCTGTCGTAGTCCAAATCCGGTCAGGGCGCTTCCGCGCACCGGCCAGTAGAGTCGGCCTTTTAGTCGCAACGCAAAGTCGTGCTCGCGCTGCCAGATAGCGTCGACGGTTTGTCGGCGCTCTGCTTCGATTTGCTCGAAGATATCACCGATGGTCTGCGAAGACTTGTCTATTTCCTCAAGCTGTCGCATCTTCTGGCGCTGTTGCCCCTTGACCTGAGCCAGCAATCGGTCACGTTGCTTGATAGCTTCCTCCGCTCGGCGTTCCTCGGCCTGCTTAGCGGCTGTGACATCAGCCAGTGATTGCTGTCGCGATTTCAGATTCGTGAGCAACTGTTGGCTGCTTACCAGATCGGAATTGATGGTCACAAGCCGCTGCTTGTCGGAGTTGATTAGCCGTCGGAACAAGTAATCGTAATCATCGGCGCCATCGCCATCAGTCATCGCAAAGGGAAGGAAACGGTCATCCGGCTGTGGTTGCTTGTAGAGCGCGCGTAAGTGGACGGCGATCGTGACATTGCTGGTCGACGACTGTTGTTTGAGGATGCTGATAGTATCTATGGTGGCTTCGATTTCGCCGGCGATACTACGACTCTGGGTGCGCAACTCACGCAACAAGCGACTCGACAATTCCAATTCGGCTTCCACCTTGTCGAGTTGATCGTAGATGTCGGCCTGCGTATCCAGAAGTTGCTCAACGTCGCTACGCACGGTCGCAAGTTTCTTCTGCATGTCAGTAATAGAAGTCTGTGGCGTGGCGACCTGAGCAAACGCAATGCTCATCGACAATGATGCAAAAAGGAGCATCAAGACAGCAGAGGTTTTGCAGGTAGTCACTTCAATTGACTCCGCGCTGTGACAATTGCGGATATAGCACCGGCGGCAATACAACATGCGGCAACTACTGCTATGCCGTTACCGGTGATAAACGAAAGCTGTAGGGAAAGGTTTGATGACAGATGCCAGAACAGGTACAGCAGGAGGAGTCCGGCAATGGCGGCAGCGATGCCGACAGTCAGGCCTTTACCGATTAGTGGCAGTCCAATCTGTTTCCAGTTTGCTCCGAGAAGGACAAGAACCCGCGATTCTTCTTTTCGCGCCAAAGCAATCCTGCGCATGCCAAGCCACATAATCAAGAACAAAGCTGCCGTTACCAACAACAGCAGCAGAGTTGCGGCTTTGCCAAAGAACGAATAGGTGTTTTCCTGTGACATCAGAGACGCTTTGGGATAGCGAACTCCTTCAACGCAGCGGATGGACTTCAGTCGGTTCTCAGCGCTCTGAAAATTCTGAAATGTCGCGGCCTTGGGAACGAAAGTCACGATTAGCGAATTGGGAAAAGGATTGTAACCGCCGGCCGGGAGCAACTGTGTGCCGAGCGTTCCCTGCATCCGAGCATAGGCTTCAGCCTTATCTTGATCTTCAAACGATTCGTAGCCGATCAGAGACGCAACCTGATCGGTAAGTTCGCGCAGTTCAGCGGGAGTTGTATCGTCGCGCAGGAACAATTCGAGTCGCAAGTCGGCTCGAAACTTCTGCTCTTGTTTTCGCAGGTTTTCCCTCAGCAGTATGCCTGCACCCAACAGCATGACGACTATCGCAGCGGCGAGTATCACGCCGCCCAGTCCCGTCGTTTTGGAAGCATGTCCGGTCTTCATTCGCTTACCTCAGCATCAACTCTGCCGTAACCGGCGTTTTTGGTGTTGCTTGCGAGCGTTGCTTGCTGAAGATCAGTACACCGCAGCCGTAGGAGGCGAGAGTCTCCAGTCTTGGCGCAATCACTTTCTGGTCGACCTCACAGGTGTTCAGATCAGCAATCACCAGTGGCGCCTTCTTTGCCAGGACGCGTGCCAATGACAGCAGGCGTTTTTCGGATGACGACAGCAGGTGTAGCCCCTGCTCGGCTTTCGCGGTAAGGCCGACCTCAGCGAGGGCTTGATAGGTCTGATCTCGCAGAACTGACCGCGAGCAACCGGCGAGCTGAAGAGCGGCGGCGGCATTCTCAAAGATGGTGTGTTCTGTAAGCAAGTAATCTTCCTGAAAGATAACCCCAATCTGACGACGCAATTGGCAACGTTCGATACATCCTCTGCCCCAGAGCGGCTGCCGACGGAAAGAGAGATTGCCAACATCGGGCCGGCGTTCCTTGATGACAACTTCCAACAATGTCGTCTTGCAGGAGCCGGCAGGTCCAGTTACCCAGAGAATACCGCCGGTGTTTAGCACGAAGGAGACGTGTTCCACCAGAGGGAGGCCGCGATCATTAAGGCAGCCGATATCTTCCAGGCGTAGCAATTCGTCAGTCAAGATCATCCTCCGCAGTCTGTATCGACCACCGATGGCGCGGAATGTGACGCGCCGGGACGGGTTTCACAAACAGTTTTTGCTTGACTTGCTATGGCATCATCCGATACCAATAGCGCACTACTCTTTGTCAATGAGGCGCTCCATGGTATATTTGAAAACGACTGTTCTCGCAATACTCCTACTAAGTCTGATCGGCTGTTCAGCCAAGAATGACAACCTGCTTGTGGGTGAAAGATTGAACCTGCCAACCTCGGCGGCCGTCAACGGCATCTTCTTTCTAGACGGCACGACCGGTTTTGTCGCGACAGCATCCGGCGAAGCCTACCAAACCACGGATGGTGGCAAGACTTTTACGAGGCTCGCTCTTGATGGCGGCAGTCCGAATGATTTCTATTTCTTGAATGATGACATTGGTTTTGCTTTCGGTCGATCGGGTTATCTGGCACGTACCGAAGACGGCGGCAAGAGTTGGAATCGCGTTGCCACTGATTCAACATATGATTTGCGCGACCTGGTCTTCCTCGATAAGGGACACGGATATGTGGTCGGCGTAGCCAAGGCGCCCGAAGGCAAGAGCGCCGGTGTTGTCGGTGAGTCCGCCGACAAGGGGCTTACCTGGAACTTTCAAGTCACCGAGCATACCGGTTTTTGGCGTCTATGCGTAGCCCCGGTGAACAGCGTCTGGATCCTCGGCGGAGACGGTATCACCTATAGCACCGACAAGGGAGTGAGTTGGGAGCACAATGGGACTCGAGGAGATACGGTTCGTGCGATGGTTTTTACTGACATCATTCATGGCTGGTCGGTGGGAGATCACGGCGTGCTGCGCAATACCGCTGACGGAGGCTGGTCATGGAAGGATCAGGTTAGACTGGGTATGCGCGACCTTACCTGTGTGGCGTCGCCCGAATTGGATATTGTCTATCTTGGGGGTGATCGTTTCCTGGGGATGACAACGAACCAGGGTCGGATGTGGTTGGTCGACACGCTGAACTATGTCACAACGTTCAGCGACTGCCAGTTGGTGGGCAAGGATGTTTTCTTCGCCGGTTCGGGGGGAACGATCATCAGACTTAAACGGTGACGGCGAGTTCTTTCTGCTATCTTACAGCCAGCAGTTCGACTTCGAATACCAATGTAGCATTCGGCGGAATGAGACCACCACCGGCACCACGTTCGCCATAGCCAAGGGCAGGCGGAATGATCAGCTTGCGGAGGCCGCCGACTCTCATCGTCGACAGACCTTCGTCCCAGCCCTTGATCACTCTCCCCTGTCCAAGCGGGAAGCTGAAGGGCGCGTTCCTGTCCCGGGAGGAGTCAAACTTCTTACCGTCGGTGAGCCAGCCGGTGTAATGAACTTCGACCGTCTGACCAGTTTGCGGAACAACTCCCGTTCCGACTCTGATATCAAGATACTGCAATCCCGATGCTGTTGTGACGTAACCCAGATCACACCCATGATCGCTGCAAGCAACGGACAGCAATGCGATCAAAAGGAGGATGCCCGTCAAAGCTCTTGAAATGTGGCGATTCATCGCCAATACGTCCTCGGATTCGAATAGCTAGATCAAGATAGGAATAACGTAGTTCCGATCAAGAGAAACTCCCGAAGTCAAACCAACCATTGGCACCCCTGATTGTCTTTGAGAAATCGACTTAGTCAGACAGAAGCGAGGGGCGACCGACTGGTCGCCCCTGCTATATGTGGACAAAATTACTTGATGCTGAGGAATTCGACTTCAAACACCAATGTAGCATTCGGAGGAATGGCAGCACCTGCGCCGGCAGCGCCGTAGCCGAGTGCCGGCGGAATGATCAGTTTGCGGACGCCGCCGACCTTCATCGTCGACAGACCTTCGTCCCAACCCTTGATCACTCGGCCTTGTCCAAGCGGGAAGCTGAACGGCGTGTTTCTGTCTTTCGAACTGTCAAACTTCTTGCCGTCAGTGAGCCAACCGGTATAATGGACTTCGACCGTCTGTCCGGCTTTAGGCGTGGCGCCGTTGCCGACTTTGATATCAATATACTTCAGACCGCTGGCGGTCGTGACGGTGTCTTGTTTTTCCATCTTCCCTGCTTTCGCTTTCCCTGTTGCTGTGATTGCCTTGGTCGTGTCTTTCTTGATGACGTCAGCCTTGGTTCCCTTGGTCGGTTCAACCGTTTTGACGGTCGTCACCTTTTTGGTGGAATCGGCTTTAGTTTGGGCCAGCGCAACAGCGGCGCATGTAAACACCAGCAGCGACGCAATAACAATGACGCTAATCAGTTTCTTCATCGGTTCTCCTTGTTAGTCTGAAAGTTCGGTTCATTTTCTCCTTGATAGTACTGCACTCGTGGTGGCATGGTACCCACCCTCAACAAGCGACGGAATGTTATACAAATGGGATGAGAACGCAACTCAACTTTTAGAAACGCACCAGCAGGTTTTCGGCGCAAAATCCCGGGCCAAGTGCGGAAATGAGACCATACTTGCCCGATTTTAAGGGAAAGTGCTTGAGATGTTCGGCCAGAACAAACAGTACGGAAACCGCCGACATATTGCCGAAATCTCGCAGTGATTGCCGACAGAGATCAAGTTTACCATTGCCGAGAGCGAGTGCGTTTTCGTATGCCTCAATCACCTTGGCGCCGCCCGGATGTAGGATTAAATACGTGATGTCAGCGAGCGTCAAGTTATGACTGCCGAGAAACCCTTCGAAGTTTGCGCGCGCACGTGTATTTACGATCTGCGGAATACTCTGGCTGAACACGACCTGCAGGCCGGTGTTCATCATGTTCCAACCCATGACGTCAAGGGAGTCAGGCCAGAAGGTGGAGCGCGTGTCGAGCACTTCCACGCCGTCCAAATCGATTTCGTCGCCGGTCATCAACACGGCGGCGGCGCCTTCGCCAAAAAGCGCGGTGGCGACAAGATTGCTCTTGGAAAAATCGTTCTGCTGAAAGGTGAGGCCGCAAAGTTCGACGGCTACGATCAGGACGCGATGCCGTGGATGCGCCAGCAGGTAATGGTAGGCGTGAGATAGACCCGACGCGCCTCCGGCACATCCGAGTCCCCAGATTGGTGTGCGACGGACATCGGGACGCATTTTCAGCAGGTTTATCAATCGCGCATCGATCGACGGTGTTGCTATACCGGTAGATGAAACAAAAATGATGTAGTCGATTTCCTGAGGCGAGACTCCGACAGTTTGCAGACAGTCCTTTGCCGCGGCGACGCCAAGTCGATCACAGGAGCGAACATACTGTTCGTTCTTGTCAACGAAGTTGTGTTCCTCGCGGTACCAGTCCATCGGCACCGAGAAATAGCGTTCGTTGATTTGCGCGTTTTCGAAAACTTCCAGTAGTCGGTCAATCGGGAGCCGAGAGTGGCTGAAATGGGTTCTGACGAAATCTTTGATGTCTAGCTGAGTCAGTTTGTAAGGCGGCAGTGCTCTGCCGACGGAAGTGATTCTGGGCATAGTTCCTCGTAGCTGCCCCTAGTGGATGATACGATCATTCGCGAGGGAACTGTTGAAACTACTGCTCAGCAATTGAACACTCCGTCACGTCACACGCCGCGAGGAAAAATAGTCTTCGAAGACCATTGGATCGTCGCGGCTCAAGACGTGACGAAACAGGAAAACCCACCGCAAGGGTGGGGTACCCTTCTCAGCTATGGTGTCTCTATGCCAGCGAGTAACCGCCATCGACGATAATAGTCTGGCCGGTAATCCAGCGGGAGTCGTCGGTACAGAGAAAGAATACCACACCGGCAACTTCATCGGGTGTACCTACTCTTCCGAACGGCGTTCGCTTCACGACTTCCTTGAACATTTCATCATACGATGGGAATACTTTAAGGGCGTCGGTATCGATAAACCCACCGGAAACACAATTGACATTGATTCGACGGGGCGCAAGTTCAAAGGCGAGATATTTGGTCAGGGTTTCAATGGCGGCCTTGGAGACACCGATCGCAGCGTAACCGTCGATATAGCGTTGCGATCCCAGGGACGACAACGACACAATGCGCGAACCTTCGGGCATCATGTCCTGAGCATGTTGCACGCAGAGCAGAAACGCCTGCGCGTTGGTATGCATCGACAAGTCCCAGGCCTTGTCATCGATCTTCATCGCCTCGGTGTAGATTCCGAGCGCGGCGTTGGAGATCAGAATGTCAAGTTTGCCGTATTTGGCGCGAATCTCGTCGAAGATTTTGTGGAGCAGTTCGTGTTTGCCGACATTGGAGCGAATCGCAATGGCATTCGAGCCAAGCGCCTGTAACTCAGCAACGGTCCGGTCGGCGGTGTCACGACTGCGAAAATAGTTGACTGCAACATCCGCGCCCGCCTTGGCCAAGCGCAACGCTACCGCTTTGCCGATTCCTTTGGTACCGCCGGTCACCAGCGCAACCTTCCCTTTCAGATTCTGCAATTCATCCTCCTTGAGATGGTCAGTCTTGAATCTTTCCCGTCACCCTTGGATGGGTGTTGGTCAACACACTTGTCGCCGTGAGTCGAAGTTGCACCGGAGACACTTGCGTGCGAACTGCGAATCTACCTACATCGACAGATTTTGTCAACAAATGTCACAACGGCAGAGTGACTACTTGAAGATCTCTTCGAAGAACTGCTTCATGGCCAACCACGAACGCTTGTCGGCTTGTTCGTTATAGGCCGCTCCTTTCGTTGGATCGGTACCGGAGTCGGGATTAGTGAAGCTGTGCACGGCGCCGCCATAGATGATCACTTGCCAGTTGACTCCGGCGTCGGCCATTTCTTTCTCGAAAGCTGCCAATTGCTCCGCCGGGACATAGGGATCGGAGCCACCATGCTGCACCAGAATTTTGCCCTTGATGTTTTTTGCATCCGCAGGGTTAGGAGTGTCAAGATTACCGTGGAAGGAAACAACACCGACAAGATCAGCGCCACTGCGCGCCAGCTCCAGCACCGTGCCGCCACCAAAGCAGTAACCGATTGCGGCGATTTTCTTGCGGTCGACCAATTTGTTGTCGGCAAGAACCTGTAGCGCCGCCTGCGCACGTCGGCGCATCAATTGGCGATCCTTGCGATAAATGGATGCCTGTGCGGCTGCCTCATCGGTGTTTTTGGGGCGAATCCCTTTGCCATAGATATCCGCCGCAAAAGCGACATAGCCCATCTGAGCCAACTTGTCGGTACGCATCTTGGCGTATGATCCTAGCCCCGTCCATTCGTGTACGACCAGTACGCCGGGACGTGGACCGGCAATGGCGTCGTCATAGGCCAGATAACCTTCGCAAGTAACATCACCATCTTTGTACTCGATAGCCTGTGTTTTCAATGCTCCCTTCGCGACAGCAGTGAATAGTAGTACTGCGCCCAACGCCATCAGTGTGTTGCAATATCTGTTCATAATTCCCTCATGCTTTCTGCGTCACAATCGTGACGACATCATCGTTACATTACGTCTATAATTACGCGCCCGAACGGCTACTTGATAGACTGATGTTGCCTCGGTGACAGCATTCTAAGGCCGGGGCGATCTTTCATTCTGAGACAATACCAATCGGGGAAATCAAGTTCTGTTCCAGAGTGAACTTCGCGGGTGGTCATTCTTTGTACAACAGCATGCAACTTGATGTTGGCCAATAAAGATGGGGGCAAATCATCCGAAAACCCAGAGAGGAATATCAATCTTGGAATAATAGGAGGGAATCGCATGAAAAGGTACCTGGGCTATGTCGTTACTGCTGTCCTGCTGATCCTGACATTGTCTGGCACAGCGATCGCACAGGATTTCCAGCAGCTCCTGGGGGCAGTCGACCGAGTGGAATCCAACTTGAAAGCCTTAATAGACAAGGAAGGTAGCGCGCGTGCCGCAGACATTGCCAAACTCCGCAAGGAACTCACCGGGCAAACAGTTGCGGGTGCACCCGCGGACAGCAATCCCGCGTTCGCGCAATTCAAACGCGAGCTTGATTCACTACGCGCCGAGGTGAGCAAGCTTGCTGTTGCACGGCAGCAACTGGCTTCAGCCGATCTTGAGGGTGTAGCCGTCACCACACCAACGGCAAATCAGGTCGCTGGATTGACCGAAGGCTTAACGGCTCTTAATGCTCGTTTGGAGACCTATCTAACCTCGAGTGCGGCTCCACCGGAAACGGAATCGAATAAAGCCGAGAATGTTCCCGATCAGAGCGCGTTACCCAGTATCAAGTTGTCTGGTTTTGTAGATGCCAGCGCAATTGATGACCGAAACACCGATCGCAGCACTTTCGGAGTTGACGAGACCGAGTTAGATGTTGAACACAACTTCTCCGATAAGGCGAAGGTGCGCGCCGACATCGAGTATGTCAACGACGGGACCGGCAGTTTCAAGATGGATTTGGAGCAAGGATATTTGTCTTACAATCTCGGTTCCACCCAGAAATGGACATTTAGTTTCGGCAAGTTCAATGCGCCTTTGGGATTTGAATCCTGCGACGCGCCGAGTCGTTATCAGCATTCCTATGCCGCCATTTCAACCTACGCGATACCCTGCAACCTCACGGGCACGAGCATCTATACGCAGTTTTCCCCAAAAGTTGATGCCATTGTCTATTTGGTCAATGGCTGGGATATAAATTCCGACAACAATTCCGGCAAAACCTGGGGCACGCGTTGGGGATTTACGCCGAATACTGACCTCAATTTCGGACTCTCGGCGATTACGGGGCCGGAACAGCTCGACCGTACTGACAGTCGTCGGAGCGTGTTTGATCTCGATCTCACGTATCACGCCACGCCCTCACTTCTTATCGGCGGGGAGGCAAACTACGGAATGGAGTCGAAGGTTCTGGCCAATGGGGACGATGCCAAATGGTTTGGCTTCCTGTTTATGAGCAACATTGGCCTGAGCGGAGATGTCAACCTGACCACTCGTGTTGATTACTTCAAGGACTACGACGGATTTTCCACCGGGTACTCGCAGGACTTGAAAGCCTTCACGGTAGCGCCCAGGCTGACGATCGTGGATGGCCTCGTGGGACTTGTCGAGATGAAGTATGAATTCTCCAACCACGAGGTTTTTTACACGACATCTAGTGGACAGAGAGCGGTGAAGCGGTTTGGACCAGCGCAAGCTCCGTTGGGCGCCGTAGTCCATAAAAACAACCGGCTGTCGCTGGCGGTAGAAATGACTTATCGCTTCTAAATGACGGTAAACGATACAATCGGCTCCAACATTGCATCGAGGAGAAAGGCATCATGAAACTCAATCTAACCAAGAAGATCATGCTGATGACCGGAGCAGTGCTTGTGCTCTCTGTTGTTGGCATCGGTCTGGTGAGTGTAGTCAAGTCAAAAACGATGTTGAACGAACTGGCCAAGGATGAGTTGGTCAAGATGGCGGCGATGTCCAGGGATCTCTGTAAGGTTGCGGCGATTCAGGCGCAGGAAAAGGCCGAATCGGATATCAAGTACGCGGCACTACAGTTCGAGCGCTATAGCAATGGTCGCGTGGAGTCTCGCGATGGACAGCTCATCCTCGATCCCAGCGGTCGCAACAAGATCGTGAACAACAACTACGAATTCGTTGATCAGGTCTCCAAGGCCACCAACTCGGCGTGTACGATCTTCCTAAAGGAAGGGAGTCAAGCGAAGAGAATCTCGACAACGGTAGTTGACGATAAGGGCAATCGCGCGATCAATACTTATGCGTCGCAACCGGTCTATGATGCTGTCATCGGCCGAGAATCGAGTTATCGAGGGCGTGCCTGGGTGGTCAATGCCTGGTATACAACCGCCTATGAACCGATTCGCGACAGCCGCAATCAGGTCGTCGGTATCCTGTTCGTTGGCGTCAAGGAAGGCGCGGGTGTCCTGCGGCAGAGCCTGCTTTCGCATAAGATCGGTGCTACCGGATACATTTACGCGATTGACTTAAAGGGCGTTCTGCAAATACATCCCGCCAAAGAAGGCGCCGATTTAAGCAAATATGACTTCATAAAGGAAATGATGGCAAAAGGGCCGGCGCTCGGTGACGGCGAGATCGGCTGGATCGTTTATCCGTGGATGAACAAGGAATTGGGCGATACCAAGGAGAGAGATAAGGGAGTCGCTTATGCCTATTTCAAGGACTGGGACTGGGTAATCGGTGTGGGAAGCTACCTCGACGAATTCAACGCTCCGGTTAAGGCGGTTCAGAACGCGATCATTCTGCTCGGCGCCGGATTCATGCTGTTGTCGCTGGTAATCGCTTTCTTCATGTCGCGTTCAATCACCCGGCCGGTTGTGCAGTTGGTAGGAGTAGCTGAAGCTGTGGCAGTGGGAGATGTCTCAATGCAGGTCGACGTCAAAACCAGTGACGAAATCGGTGTTCTGGCGAATGCTTTCCGGCACATGATCGAATACCTCAACTACGTTGCGGATGCCGCCAAAAGAATTGCGAACAACGATCTTACGGTCACGATCGAACCGAAGTCAGAGAAGGACGTGCTGGGTCAATCATTCAGGACGATGGCGTCCAACCTGATGGGCGTTATGCGAGAATTGAGTGACAACTCGAGTCAGGTTGTGACGGCGGCGACGGAGATTGCGTCGTCATCGGAGGAGATGGCGAAAGGGGCCCAACAGCAATCATTGCAGACATCGCAGGTTTCAGCAGCGGTGGAGGAAATGACGGCGACGATCGTGGAATCCTCGCGAAATGCAGCCGAAGCAGCCAGTCAGGCCAAAGAGGCAGCGGAAGCCGCGACGCAAGGACGACAAGTGGTGGCGCAAACAATAGAAGGAATGAACAAGATTGCGCAGGTGGTACACGAATCGGCAAAGACAATCGAGCAGTTGTCGAAATCGTCGGATCAAATCGGTGAGATCATCGGCGTGATTGATGACATCGCGGATCAGACGAATCTGTTGGCTTTGAATGCGGCAATTGAAGCCGCCAGGGCCGGTGAGCAAGGACGCGGGTTCGCGGTGGTTGCGGATGAAGTACGCAAGTTGGCGGAACGGACGACGAAGGCGACAAAAGAGATCTCGGAGATGATCCGTGCGATCCAGAGCGAGACCAAGGGGGCGGTGACGTCGATGGAGCAAGGAATCAAACAGGTGGAAAGTGGCCGGGTGCTGGCATCGCAGGCGGGGGAAAGTCTAGGAGCGATTTTGGGATACTCGCAGAGGGTACGGGAAATGATCCAACAGGTGGCGACGGCCGGAGAGCAGCAATCGGCGGCGGCTGAGGAAATTGCGCGCAGTGTCGAGGGGATCGCGCAGGTGACGAAGCAATCAACTCTTGGCGCGGAGCAATCAGCGTCGGCAGCGGAAGAGCTGAATCATCAGGCCGAAGGCATGCAGCAAATGGTAGGTCGCTTTCGAGTCAAGTAGAGAAGTCGGCAGGTTGTCACGGACGCGGGGAATGAAGTCGAAGCTCTCCGTTTCAATTGGCAAGCAGCGGCCGGGAATCGAGAAGAAAAGGAAATGGTTATACATCACACATCAATCGCCGGCAAGGCGAGAACATGCAAGGGAGGACCCGACATGCAAAAGACAAAATTTCTGGTTAGCGTGATCCTTGGAGGTCTGCTATTGCTGGCTCCGGCTCTGACCTATGGTCAGAATTATGACAAACTCTCGAAAGCCATAGCCAAGCTTGATTCCACGCTACGCGTGATTGCTGAAAAGCAGAAAGCAAAGCAGCCGGCAACTCAGCAGCTTGCGGATGCGGAAGGGGTCGCCGGTGCGACGGCGCGGCCGGTCAATGATGTCTCCGGAGTCTATGAACTGGCATCGAACCTCGAAGATGTGGTTGCGCAATTGCAGGGAGTGGTGACGGAAGAGAAAGAAGCGGAGAAGGGTCGTCCGCAAAACCTGGTTTCGAGCAGTCACGGCAAGATTGCCTTTGCCGGGACATTTCATCAGCAGTATTACTCCAAAGAAGGCGAGCCAAAGACTTCGAGCTTCGACACACGCTATGCACTGCTGGGTGTTTTGGGCTCAATCAACCAGTGGGCGAAAGTGACCTTCTGGGGCAACTTCGCCAAAACGCCGACTCTGCTGGACGCCTATGCCTCGTTGATGCCGAATAAATACTGGACGATTGACTTCGGTCAATACAAGCCTCCTTTCGGAACCGACTTTCTGAAGCCGGCTTCGGGGATGTTTTTCGTCAACAACTTCAAAGGGCAGTCGCTTGGAACCGTGCGCGACGTTGGTGCGGATGTTTCACTGAATTATCAGTGGAAAAATGGTAATGCGGTCAAGGTGACCGGCGGTGTGTTTAACGGCGCTCCGCTCAATACTTCGGATGTCAATAGCGACAAGAACTTCATTGGTCGCGCCGAGATTAAACTGGCGAAGATGTTCACATTCGCCCCCAACCTGATCGCGGGCAAGACCAATGACCCGGATTCACTCAAGCAGAATCTGGATGTCTGGGGTGGTTCGCTGAACTGGAGTTGGAAGAACGAGATCATCGAGGGAGAATACATTCACAACCAAACCGGATCGGCGGAGAAGCAGGGATGGAATGTTTGGGGTGCGCATACGTTCTCTACCGGCCTAAAATTCGCTCCCGAATTGCAGGTGCTGGCACGATACGAACAGCTTGACCCGAATATGAATAAGACGGGGGACCGCACGGACCGCGTTACGCTCGGCACGAACTTCTACATCGACAAGAAATACACGAAGCTGCAGATCAACTATCAGATCAATGGCGAGGAGAGCAAGTCGATCGACAACAATGAATGGTTGGCACTTCTGCAGGTGGCATTCTAATAACGGCATAAGATGAAACAAGATAAGAACCAGGAGGAGTAGGTATGAGTTGGAAGGATCTCAAGATTGCACAGAAATTGTACATCGGTTTTGGGTCAGTACTTCTACTGACATTGCTGACGGGCTACGCCGGTTACAATGGGCTGAACAACTTCAGCGCCAGCGTTACGAATTCCGATGACGCCGGCGAATTGGCGAAATGGATCAAGGATTGTGCGGTTGCCCGCCGGGACTACTATCTGAGCAACGACGAGAAGTACGTTGAGACGCTCAAGAACACGATTGTCGAAATGACAAAGAAGATGGATGGCATGAAGACTCGCCTGGAAACGCAGAGTGAGAAAGATGCCGTCGAGAAAGTCAATCACCTGCTGAACGGCGACTACTTGCGCATGCTTACGGCTCAGATTGATAATGTCAAGGCACAGGCCAAGGCAAAAGAGGCAATGGAGTCGTCCGAAAATGCCGCTCGTGATCTGGTTCGCAATAATGCCGGACTCAACCGAGTCATGGTAGATCTTCAGGATTGCTTCATCTCGGCGCAGTACTATGTGATGAAGTCAGGCAACAACGACATAACCAAGGTTAACGAGAAAGTCGGCAGGCTGATGCAGGAAGCGAATAGTACGAGCAGTTCGCTTCAGATGGCGCTGGCAACCTTCAAAGACAATTTCGACACGCTTGTCAAGCTGCGGGGAACGGCGATCGAGTTGACCCAGGAGATCACTCCCATAGCGGCGGAACTTATAAAGAGCATCGACGACACGCGTGAAACTCAGCAGCAGAACATGCGGCAGGCCAAGAATACTGCCGTTACGTGGACGGTGACATTCGTCTTCGGCGCAATGCTAATTGGCATTTTCGTTGCTTTCTTCATCTCGCGGGCTATTGCCAGTCCGATCAAGGCGATCGCCAAGGTTGCTGATGATGTTTCGGTGGGTGACATCCAGCACGAGATCCACTTTGATTCCAAGGATGAGATCGGCGTGTTGGCCAATTCGTTCCGGCAGTTGATCGACTACATGAAATCGCTGGCCAATGCTGCCGAACGGATCGCTGCAAATGACCTGACGGTACAGGTTACTCCCAAGGGTGACAAAGACGTTCTGGGTAACGCCTTCAAAACGATGACAACCAATTTGACGGCGATGATTCGTCAGGTAACCGACAACTCGACACAGTTGGTCAGCGCGGCCACCGAGATTGCCTCTACATCCGAGCAAATGGCGCGCGGTTCACAGGAACAGACCGGCCAAACAGCGCAGGTCTCCAGTGCCGTGGAAGAAATGACGGCAACGATCGTCGAGTCGTCGCGAAACGCCGGGGAAGCGGCCGGTCAAGCCAAAGAAGCAGCCAATGCTGCCCGGGCGGGTAATCAAGTCGTCAGCCAAACAATCGAAGGTATGAACCGCATTGCCCAGGTGGTGCAGGAATCAGCCAACACGGTCCAGGAGTTGGCGAAGTCGTCCGACAAAATTGGTGAAATCATCGGCGTGATCGACGACATCGCCGACCAGACCAACCTGCTGGCGCTGAACGCGGCGATTGAAGCGGCGCGTGCCGGTGAGCAGGGACGCGGTTTTGCCGTGGTGGCGGATGAAGTCCGCAAGCTGGCGGAACGTACGACCAAGGCA
>CAIYYT010000256.1 GCA_903930455.1 uncultured bacterium
TCTCGTGCGCGTCATGGAACAAATTCGCGCCGGTCGACACCAGCACATCGATCATCCGGTTTTCTATCAAAAAGACAATCAGCGATCTCATTCCTGCCGGCACCATCGCGCCAGACAGACCAAACCAGATCACGACTTCGTCCTGCAACATCCGCTTCCAGATGTCAAACGCGATTCCTAGCGAACGCCCCTGAAAGGAAATACCCAGCATCTCATTCAGAACTTGCGCCGTGCTCTTAGAGCTATCGGGTAGAAATGGTATCGTGGGTGTCTGCAAGTGCTTCTTCATGGTCGATTATTCTCCGGGTCCTTCCAAGATCAACATCGCTGCCGCCAAAACTGTCGTCCAGTTGCCGCGTTTGTCCCCCTCCGCCGACTGCGTGGTGTTGCGCGAATAGACGATCTCGCCTTTTAGCTTCCAGATTTCCTTGTTCTCGTCATACGACTTGTCCAAATCGATTTCCAAACCCATCGTCGATCCCAACATCTGTACGGCGAGGTCCTCGGCGTAATCACCGGCGAATTTCTGTGTTTGTCCACAGGCGTGGTGTTCCGACAGATAGCCGAATTTCGATTTGTCTTTCGGAATTGCCAATCCGATTGATGCCGTGATCAGCCGGTGTGGCTCATTGGTTGATTCGCGACTCATCACGCAAAATGCGATCTGGCCGGATTTCAGGTGTTTCAATCCCTGCTGGCGTGAGATCAATTTGCATCCGGGCGGAAAAATCGAAGAAACATTGACCAGATTCAATTGTGCGATACCGGCGTCACGCAACGCCAGCTCAAAGGATGCCAGCTTCTCTTTGTGCTTTGCCACACCCTTGGTAAGGAAAATCATTTTGGGAATGAACTTCACCGGTCTACTCCTCAAGAAAAGAGTGAAAGCCAACCTGTATTAACGCGGGAACATACGCAAACACTAGTCGATTGCAACTGCTTTTTTCCTGTCAACCCAAACGAACCGGCATTCGCGACGCCACCAAATCATCTGGTCAAGACCAGTGTCGTGGACTTGGTCACTGCGTGGTTGAAGATCAAATCGGTTAGTCGCAACGTGAGAGTGTAGCTCCCCTCTCGCATC
The DNA here is from genome assembly GCA_903930455.1 of uncultured bacterium. Taxonomy (GTDB): domain Bacteria; phylum Zixibacteria; class MSB-5A5; order CAIYYT01; family CAIYYT01; genus CAIYYT01. Next base: position 1,085 of record CAIYYT010000256.1, read on the forward strand.
TCGCTGACATCGAGGGCAAGCGCCCTTGCCAGGTCGCGATTGATGCCAACCTCATGAAGTACCGTCGTGATTGACTCACGCTTGCGCGACAGCACCTTCGATACCAAGCCTCCAATGCCAGACTCCACTGGCTTGACAAGTTGCAAAGTGTAAGCAATCTCGTAGCTTGTCTGACGATATATATCGGTCGGCAAATTGTATATTTCGAAGTAGATCGTCAGCCGTTCCGCGAGCGAGAACGTCTTGCGGGGAATCACCTTGCGCGAGTATTGCCCCTTCCAGATATCTCCCAGCTTCGGATTGATAATTGAATCTGATATCAGAAGCAAATCCGAGAGAGCAACAGTACTGTCGAAGTCCTGGAATTCGACCGGGCTGTTGGTAAGACCAAGACGATCGGATTGTGGCTGCTCACAGGCAAGAGCCAATCTGTATGCTCCCGGAGTGGCCTCCAGCGTAAAGATATCCCGCCACACACCAGAGCCCCGTCTGGCCTCTCTGATTCCCAATTTCAGCGTGTCTTCGAATGCCTTCTGCCAAACAGCTTCCTCGTCTTTCGACCTCAACGCTCCGCGGACGGACAATCTCGCTTCGGCTTCACCAGAGGTTGTGTCGAAACGGACAATCTCGCTTCGGCTTCACCAGAGGTTGTGTCGAATGCGATATCTCTGACAGGAACCGTCACATGAACAAGGGCGGCCGTCTGTCTGCTGCCTGCGCGAAACTGATAGATCTCAAAATTGATGCCAATTGGCTGCGCCGAACGGAGAAGGGAAGACTGCTCTAGCTTCAGGGTGAAGATGGCTTTCGCAACTGTACTACTTGCCTGATAGATCGGAGGGAGTTGGTTGTCATATCCCTGACTGGGATAGGTGAAGTTGTTGTTCATGTATCTGTCCAGGAACGCAAACGAACACGGGATTTCGGCACTGCCATAACTCCAGTACCACACCGGAGACTCATCGATGAAATGCTTATTCTGGCTCCAATGCACTTCCACTAGCGCTCTTCTCCGCCCATCCGGTCTCCCCATTCGAACCAGTGTGGCTCCCATCACAGTCCGCCAACCGACTCCTCCATTCTCGGGTGTACCGAAGTACAAATTCGCCTCCCAGACTCGGCTGTAGTGCTCTAGCAATCGCTCATTGATTTCCGTTGTTGGATCTGAGTCTCGAGTGCGCCAGAAATTGTGCTCCATCGAATCACGAACCTCTGCTCGCCAGTGAGGGTACTCAGCAGCCGTCTCTGGTGGAAGCACGCACTCAATCGTTGTGTAAGCCCATCTGTCAAAACGATTCATTTTCGCCAGCGCTTTATCATAGTAGCGCTTGCACCGTTCGTAGTGGCGGAGTTGGTATTGGATGTAACCGAGGACCAGGTTGATATCGACTGCCGCCGAGTCAAGTGCCAGAGCTTTTTGCGCACTTCCGAGAGCCGCGCCAAGTTTCCCGCGCACCGCCTGCAATGACGCCAGCTTGCAGAGTCCATTTGGCGACGAGGGTACCTGTCGCAGCAATGCCTGTATAGTGGACTCAGCTTTATCAGCTTCGCTTTTCCAGCTGTTGATATAGTAGCGGGACGCAAAGATATTAAATAGAAGAAGATAGGGTGTCTCGTCGATCGGATTCAACTCAATTGCTCTTCTAAGCTGTAACTTGGCTTCATCGTCAAAAGACTGGGCTAGCTGTGTCCGCGCTAGTTCGATGTAAAAGCGAGGGGTCGTGGGATACCTATCAATGAGTGTGCGAAAGAAATGAGCGGATTTGCGCCGTGATTCCACGTCATCAAGCTGGCGATAGATGATCCCTTTTCGCAGCAGGATGACCGTATCCGGAAACAGTCTCTCGTCGATACTCTCGATCAAGACTGCTGCATCTTCGAGACTGCCGGCCGCAGTGAGCGAATCGACCTGAGCCAGTTTCGACCTTGTCTCAGCATCGCTTGTTTTATGCCGGCTCGCGCCGATCAACAGCAGCGCAACGATGACGATGTATCCTGCTCTGTTCACCTGCATCTCAACGCTCTGACAAACGATTTTGGGTCGAATTGACTCATGTACTCATTCTGGCGTACGTTCATAAGTCAGCCTCTTTGGCCGGAACGCGGAAGGTCGCCCGATCTCCGCCAGCCTGGTCCTGCCGACTCGCAGACGCTTACGGTACCAGCAGCAACTTCGTCGTCTTAACCACGGTGCGGTTGAAAATCAGATCGGTGAGCTGCATAGTGAGATTGTAACTGCCTTCGCGAAGCTCGGAGACACCCAGGGCAAGCACCCGAACCAGATCGGGACTCTTGCCGACCTCGTGCAACGACACGGAAATCGACTCCTTCTTGCGCGGTAATACCTTTGACATCAAGCTGCGCATACCCGACTCCGTCGGTTTGACAAGCTGCAGTGTGTAGGACAACTCGTAGCTTGTTTGGCGATAGATATCGGTCGGGAGATTGTAAATCTCGAAGTAGAGATAGACCGGTTTCGACCCAGAAAACACGTGCCCGGGTCGCGGAGTTTCCTCGCGGCTCCCTTGCCAGAACGAACCCAAACTCGGCTCCATCACCGAGTCGGCAGTCAGCACCAGATCGGAGATGCCGATCGTATCGTCAGGAAATTTCTCGACCAGAATTGTGTCTCTGGCCAACCCAAAACAATTCTGCTTCGTTTGCTCCACGGCTATCGATAACTCATACTTGCCAGCCTGATGTGGGAATCCCATTGTTGTATGGATAGTATCCCTGCCGGACGATGGCGCAGGCACAAACGCCGTATCCCTCGACCAGATAGCGGTCTGGGTGCTGTCATGCGTCGCTTGTCTTATCTCCAGTGAGTCGCTGCCAGGGTCCCGACCAAGAGAGATACCCTTGGTTGAAATTGCCAAATACTCCAAAACTGCTGCTGCTCCACCATCACCACGAAACTGGTAGACATCGGTTGCCAGTCCGATCGGCCTTCGCTCACGCGCTAATGTTGATTCCTCCGGTTTGCGAATATAGTTGAGGAATGCGATTTCTTTGCTGGCATTTGACCGAAAACTGCCGGTGTTATCACGTTGGGGGAACGGGAACGTGTAATTGCCTGACTGCATCTGATCGACAAACGCCAGCGTGCATGGATACGCCACCGAGCGATACTGCCAGAACCATACCGGAGTGGCATCCACGAGCGAGCCGCCCATCCGCACCCGCACCTTGTCGTCCGGACGTCCAAGTCGAATCAGCGTTTCCCCCATATCTGTTTTCCAGCCGATACGTTCATTCTTCGGATCGGAATAACAGAGGTTCGCCTCCCAAACGCGCGCGTAGTGCTCAACTCGGCGCTCATTGGCTGGTGTCGTAGGATCGAGATCGGCCATGCTCCAGAACTTGTGCTCCAGACTGTCGCGTACCTGCGCGCTCATCTTCCCGTAAGGTCGCATCGACGCCGGAGGAATCAGGTACTCAATCGACCGATAGCCTGCGGTTTCTGTGCTGTCCATCTGTGCCAGCGCCCGCGCAAAGAATCGCTCTGCACCGGCAAAATCCTTCACCTGATAATTGATATAGCCCATCACCAAGTTGGCCTCTACGGCATTGGAATCAATTGCCAACACGGCTTTAACATGCACTCGGGCGGTTTCAATTTTGCCTCGCACAGCTTCGACTCCCCCGAGCTTGCTCAATCCCGCTACGGCCTTGGGATTGTTGGTGATCAGGCGAGTCAACACCTGTTCTGCCGAATCAGCGCGGTCCCCTTCGTCCTTGGTGAAGAACGGTTTTAGGTACTGGTCGGCGAGAATTAAGTAAGCTTCTTCGTCGGCAGGCGCCAGATCGATGGCCCGATACAACTCCCGGCGCGCATCACCGCCGCGAGTTTGATCGATCAGAATCTTCGCCAGACAGAGATGATATCGTGGGTCATTCGGTGAAAGCTCCGAAAGGCCACGTAACGCCCGCGCGGCCTTGCGACGGCCCTCAACCGATTCCAGTTGGCTGTTCACTACTGCCTGCCGCCAGAGAAGAACCGTGTCCTTCGGCACCGCGCGAACCAATTCGTTGATCAACGCCGCCGCGCTATCCGGCTGGTCACGTGTCAGCAACGTGTCGGCGTGCAACAATGTGCGATCGATCTCAAATTGCGACACCTGCCGTTGGGTCGCACAGGCCACGACCAATGTCACGATAACAATGACCAAACGCCCGATTCGACAGCAACCATGGCTCATATCACAGTCCCTTGATAACCGAAAGAAGCTGGGCTATCGGCTAACCCATCGTGACTCCTGTGAATGCCCCTGTTCCACCCTCGACAGGCGACATTTCCGTGCTCTCTAATTCGACTCTCTACAAGAAGATACGGTCTTGATGGATTTCTGCTTAATAAGACCCCGCGACTTTTCATCATGATCGTGCACTCCGAGTGAACTTGTCCTCGGCCATGATGGTATCGAGCTTCAATCCACGATGAACAGCTTTACTCCCCGCTCCGACGAAGTCCGATGCGGGTTATTCTCGTCATCTTCAACATGGTAGCCCATGCCGGCTGTCAGCAAGTGCTTGCGACCGTCCTTTAGCTCGTTAACCATCTCGCCTTCCAACACCAATATCACATGCCCGCGCGGACACCAATGATCGGCAAGATATCCCGGTGAATATTCCACTATCCGAATCCGCAGATTCCCTTGTTCCACCGTCCGCCAGTAGGCGACGCCTGTTTCCCCCTTGTGCTCGGTCGCTGGTACCTTCGACCAGTCAACGACGCTGTAAGGCACGTTTTCGATCTTCATGATAATTCTCCGTTGAAAAGGCTGTCTGGTGCCCCATTCGCTTTAGGGGCTGTTGAAAAAGCCCGGCGGTCTGTCATTCTGAGCGCAGCGAAGAATCTAGCGCACTTGTCCTGCAACGAATTGGAGATTCTTCGTTGCGCTTCGCGCTTCTCAGAATGACACCCTCTGAGCATGTTCGTTTTCTGACGTCCCCGCGAGAGCGGGGTTCAGAATCGCGACCACCTAGAGTATCCCAAAGCCTGTTCTTAAACGAGAGACAAGTCGATTGCGCAATACTGCCGCACAAGCGTAGCCTTGGCTGCTATTTCTTGTCCTCTTTGCGCGCAGCTGGCGGAGTCTTTTCCGGTACCACCGGCTTCTCCTTCGGGGGTTCGTTTCTACTGCCTTTTTCAGTCTTCTCGCCCCGATCAACCATCCGATCAGTGTGTTCGTCTTTCACCGCTTTTTCCTCCTTGTTTTTTCTCAGTACGTCAATATGACTTACCTTATTAGCATTTGGCAAGAGGAGACCCTCTACATCATATGTCTCCCAGACTCCGTTTTCGACGCGCCAACTCACGTCTGTTAAGAACAGTGTTCCTTCGCTCTTTTCTTCCGAGAAATAACTCGGATGTCCCATGAATTCCCTGCCATCTTCGAAAGACACAATGACATAATGTCCCCCATAGTCATGTAAAATGTCGAACCACGTCGAATTTCTTCCCGTATTTTTCGTGACCTTTGTCCATCGCAGAAATCCGAACAGGAGGTCAAATCTAATCAGATACCCCCACAGCAGTGCAAAGACAAGAGCCAGTGCAGAGGCTGTCACGAATAACTTCTCGGCGCCTTCCCACCATTTCAGCATCGCGAGAGATTCTGTGATTTGTGGAGCGGTACTCAGGCTGTCAGAGACAGCTCTGCCCCCAATATTCTTGAAGACAGCAGAAAGGTCAGTAGGAGAAATTTGCAGTGCCAAGAGATAGGCAAATACACTCAGAATGAGCGCTTCTGTTAGAACACTCAGTACGTTCTGTTTCCTCCGCGGAGTCAGTGAGCCGATAACGAATCTAGCTAGCAGTCCCGGGAATAGTATCAGTAGAACTTCCAGCATCTGCAATGTCCACATAGTATTCTTCCCTCAGACTTCTCGCAAAGGCGACCCCCTAGAACTTCAAAGAGATTTTTCCACTCACACCGCCTTGACCGACCGTCGCCACTCCGCTTCTTTCGTAAAGTTGATATCATCCTCTATCTGCAGAATCCAGAGGCCGACCAATTGGTGCTTGGCATTGAGTTCGAAAATCAATGAATTCGCCGGCGAAACAAAACGGGCTATTCGCTCGGCGGCAAAACGGATATAGAGCAGAGATTTCTTGGCATTAGTGTTGTAGGAGATCGGCTCGGCCTGCAGGCGCGTGCCGACAAATGTCACATCTTCTGTGTCGAAATTCTCCGGCGGATGAATCGCTTTTTCAACAGTCCAGTCTTTGCGTGGCTTCCAGACATCGATATTCAGAAGCTTGCCGTCTTTGGTTAGATCAAAGGAAAACTCGTCCCCCTCCAGGCATGCTCCAAATTTGCCCTTCTGCTTGACGCCAACCGACATTGAATCACCCCCCGAGTCATAGAACGCACGACAGGGATATGAACGCGGCAGTACCGATGTCTTGAGTACAATCGGCGGCATTATAGTCCTTTCAGCCTATCCTGCGCGATTTTTGCTTCCATGGATTTAGGGAACTCTTTGACAATCCGCTGGAAAATGATTTTCGCCTTCTTCTTCTCGCCAAGCTCTTCGTAGGAACGCCCCATCTTGAACAACGCGGGAACCAATTGGTCGCCTTTGGGATAATTCCTCTCTACTTTCTCGAATTCAGGAATCGCCTTGGCATATTCTTTTTTGCCGTAGTAACACTCTCCCAACCAGTACTGTGCGTCGTCTGCCATCGGACTGTCTTTGAACATTGTCAGAAATTCGTTGAGTTCCATGACCGCCATCACATAGTTGCCTTCCTTGAGATCGGAAATCGCGTTGTTGTACAGCTTATTTTGATCAACCTGTGGCAGTCCCTGTTGACCCGCGCTGTCCGTTGTTGCCGCAGCAGGTTCTGTGCTGCCGCTTGCCACTGGCGATGATACCGATCCGCTCTGACCTGAACGATTGGCAATCATGTTAATCCGTCCCTCCATGTCGCTCAGGCGGCTGTCGATGGACGCACTTTTGTCGAGAAGATCCGCCAACGCGGTCCTGAGATCGGCCTGATATGCCACATTCTTATCAATGGTGGTGCGGTACATACTGTCCATTTGCACGAGCCGCTCTTGCATCTGCACGGTTGATCGCTCGATGTACTCAAGTTGACTTTTCATCGTTTCGATTTCCCCGCGTGACGCGCACCCGGCAATCAGCAACGTCGTTATGGCCGACAACAACAATCCGATTTGTTTCATGGCCCTACTCCGCAAACCAAAAGGGCGGTTTGCACCGCCCTTTTTCTACGCTATTTCTCGACAAACTCGTCTCTTCGGTTTTTCGCCCAGGCATCTTCGTCATGTCCCAATGCCACCGGACGCTCTTTGCCATAGCTGATTGTCGAAACACGATTGGCCTTCACACCCATATTGACCATATAGTCGCGAGCTGATTTCGCACGCCGTTCGCCAAGGGCGAGGTTGTACTCCACCGTGCCGCGCTCGTCGCAGTGACCTTCAACTGTGACCTTAAGATTCTGGTCCTGTTTCATTACATCGACATTCTTCTTCAAGTCGGCCTTGGCGTCGTCACGAAGGCTATACTTGTCGAAATCGAAGTAGATGGCACTGAACTTTGAAGACGGCTCAGACTCGACCGTCGTTCCTTGATCAGTCGACTGATCAGCCGGTTTTTCTGTCGGTTTGGTTTCCGTCGTAGTTGGCTTCGTCGGCGCTTCCACTTTCGGTTTCTTGGCGCAGCCAACTACCATAAATGCAATGAGCGCTGCCGTCGCCAGCAGTGTCAACAAGCTCTTCATTCTACTTCCTCCTTGTATATCATAGACTTACATAAACTCCGCAAATAACCCTCTCCGGGGTTCAGCGGCTATTATTACATTGTTAAACTACTTTGTCAACCACTTCTGTAAGTGATCTCGACACTCCACCCCCCCTTGGCCTCCAGTACTGCTAATCTCTTCCGAAACACTGACTTACTACTTCCGTGTTCCTTGCTAGCCAAGAACAACACGTGCTTGTGCAGCCGGTTCGCTTCCCCTACCCATCCACTGCTTATACGCAGTTGCGGTCAATCTGCAAAAGGTTGCCAAGCCGGATTGGACGATTTTCCGTCGGACGTTATCTTCTTAATTTTCTTCTTGAAGCGATCCATAATGTATAGATCGTACTTCGCGCCAACTTGTTTACAAAAAACTACATGCCAGCCATCCGGCGACCAATGCGGATTTTCGTTCGACCCGGTCTGGTCGAGTTGACTGAAGTCTGAGCCCTTGGCGTCGATCGTGCAGACTTGGAAATCGCCATCCTCGCCGCGAGCGACATAGACAATCGCGTCACCGCGCGGCGAGTAGTCGGGTGAATCATTGTATTTTCCCTCGTAGGTCAACCGTGTGATCCCGACCCCGTCGGGATCGACTCTGTAAATCTGCGGTGTGCCGGTACGGTCAGATGAGAAAATGATCTCCTGTCCCGTCGGCGACCACGAAGCCCCGCTTTCAATTGACGACGGCAGATCAGTCAGGCGGCGTTTGACTTCCCCCTTACGATTCAAAATGTAAAGATCGGGATTGCCGTCTTTGGACAGAGTTATCGCGATCTCGTCGTTGTTGGGTGAAATCGACGGCGCCGAATTGATTCCCGGAAAGGCAGAGATCGGCCGGCTTTTTCCCGATCTGATATCAAGTTCCCAGACCTCGGCGCTGCCATGCTTAAATGTTGTGTACAGCAATTTGTCTTCCTTGCGGTCCCAACAGGGGGACAAGGCGATGCTCTGATCATTCGTTAACCGCATCGCGTTGGCTCCGTCATAGTCACACAGCCACACCTCTTTGCGTCCGCTGGCGGCGCAGGCATAGGCGATTTTCGTCGTAAAGAATGGTTTCTCGGCGGCGATTTGTCTCACTGCCGCGTCACCTACCATGTGGGCGATTCGCCGGATGTTTCCGTGCTTGGTTCTGAGCTTTTCATCCTTCATCTCTTGAACTTGGGGATGCAGTTCGTTGATCCGATAAGCAACCACAACGTCATCCCCCTTCAGTTCCAGTGTGCCATCTACCAAGTAGTCGGCTCCCATCCGTGCCCAAACATCGGGCGTCAGATCTTTGATCTCCCAGACATCGATGTAAAATTGGTTCACCGCAATGGTGTCGAAGAAGACATGAAAATCAAGATCATCAGTCACAACCTTCTTGACCGCCGCCGCCAGCGAATCGGCCGCGAGCGACCAGTCACCGACCACTTTGAAGTCGCCGACGGCGATTTTGTAAGAATTCCACTTGCCGGTGCGGATCGCGCCATTGATATCGATTCCCCTTTGTGCCGTTGCCGGCGGCGCTACGAGGCACACGACAAGCATAAGCATTAGTGCCGCAATCACACTCCGCATAGACATACAGTCGCAGGCGCTCTTTCCCGAACGCACCCACTCCGCGTTGGTGCGTGGTTTTTGCACCCCACAATCCTCGGTCTTACGGCACATATTCGAAGTCAAGATGTAGTCCAATGTAGTCATAGTTGAATTCCACGGGAAACGGCGGGAACTGTCCGGCGCGTTTAATGGCATAGATCGCCGCCTGGTCAAAAGTACTGATGCCCGATGATTTCTCCACAATCGGTTCTCCGATAACGCTTCCATCGCGGCCGATTTGGCAGTAGATCGTGCACGTGATAGGAGTTGAAGCTGTCACTGGATTGCGCCAGGAGCGTTCAACAACTGAAAGCACAAGGCTGAGATCATAGGGCAAATTCGATCCGCCGATGTTCTCGCCTTCCCCTTCGCCGGAGCCCTGCCCAACCTTTGAGGAGACATCCAATCCCCCCTTACCGTCACTTTTGGCTTTGTCTTTCTTGGGCTCAGTTTTTTCTGTCTTCTCCGCTTTCTCTTTTTTGGCCTGCTCTTTCTTTGAAGGAGCAATTGCCTCTTCCGCTGGTTTCGGAGCAACATCTTGCGCTGATGCCGCCTTGCCCGCGCCCGCCGGCGTCAGTTGCGACAGATCGACGTTCATTATGTCGGGCGTACCGCGAAACATCCCACGGCTCGGGTTAAAAATGATGATCGCAACCAGCAGCGCACAGTGGCCGATCACCGATACTATCAGGTCCCTCTGCAGCGCAAACACGCTATTTTTTCCTCGTTCTCGGCCTTCCGGGTTCGTCCGGCGGCTTCGTCACCAATCCCACCTCTGATATCCCCGCTGCTTTGATTCGACCCATAATATCGATCACTGTCCCATGCGTAACGGATGCATCCGCACGCAGGAAGACTTTCTTGCTTGATGCGTGGTCGTACGCGTCTTTAATCTTCGTCTCAAACTGATCGAGATTGACCAGGCGGTCATCTATATACGTAAACCCCTTTATATCGATCGTAACCACAACACCATCAGACACAGTCGCATCGGCGACCTTCGTCTTCGGCAGGTTGACTTCAATTCCCGATTGCATCAGCGGCGCCGAGATCATAAATACAATCAGAATCACCAGCACGACGTCCACCAGATTGGTGACGTTGATATCATGCATCTTGGGATAGATGCGTTTTCGCCGCCATTGCCTCATGACGCCTGTTCTCTTGTCACTGCCGCCAGAAATTCCAGCGAGAAGTTGTTCAGATCATCGGCGATGAATTTCAGTTTCGTATTGCACCAGTTAAACGCCATGACCGCCGGAATCGCCACAGCCAAACCCACGATAGTCGCCACCAACGCCTCGGCAATGCCCGGCGCTACGACGATCAGTGACGCCGTTCCCTGAGCGCCGATATTCATGAAGGCGTTCATGATACCCCAGCACGTGCCGAGTAGACCAATAAACGGCGCGACATTGGCGCAGGTAGCCAAGAATGCAACGTTCCGTTCCAGATTGCTGATCTGCATGCTTGCTTCTTTCTCCAGAATCTTGTCAATCGCGTCGACTTCTTCGGGCAGCAACTTGATTATTGTCTTAGCACTGTCTGGATTACTGTCGGCATTGGCGCCGTTGCTTCGCTTGATACTGATCAACGCCTGTAATTCGCTGTAGCCTTCGTCGAACACATTGGTCAGTGGGGTCGCCCTATAGGTCAGGCATTTTTCATGCGCTTCTTTCAGACTACTGCGGCGATGGAACGCGGTGAAGAACCGTCTGCCATCCGCTTCCGCTGCCTTGAAAGTGCGCCACTTGTTGACAATCACTCCCCAAGTTCCCAAACTCATGATGACCAGAGTGATCAGAATAATCCACGAAAACGTGGTGGCATGCGAGAGCAGATCCCAGATCCCCACCTGTGCCAGTACGACGTTATGCAGCATGTATTCCTCGCGACCTTATTGATGAGATCCCAGCGGACCTACAAATGACATCCTAAAGCTATATACAGACATAGCTACTACATATTTCCCGCTGTAAGCTATAAACTTGGGCGGATTCGACAACCCGTTTTAATCACTGCGCAGGAGTTGGTCAATCGGCAAGCGTCTTCACGCCGAGATGATCAACGATAAATTGCTGGGGCAGGTCCGGTGCATCGATCGCTCCCTGCCACACAACAACGCCGTGATCCATCAACACGATATCATCGGCCACTTGTGCCGCAAACTCGACATCATGTGTCATCAGGACGATTGTCTTGTCCGCTCCCTTCAAATCCAGCAGCAATCGTACCATCGTCTTTCTACCTTCCCAATCAAGACCCAGCGTTGTCTCATCAAACAAGATAGTTGGTCGCTCCATGATCAGTGCCGAAGCAATCGCTACCCGACGCCGTTCCCCCGCAGACAACAAAAATGGGTTCCGGCTGGCGAACGTGTCGAAATCAAGCCCCACCATATTGAGCGCTACGCACACTTTCTGCTGGATTTCTTTGCTGCTAAGCCGAAAAAGTCTAATTCCAAACGCCACTTCCTCCAGCACGCTGTCTGCAAAAAAACCGGTCTCAGGAAACTGGAATAGTACGGCTACTTGTCGCGACAGTTCCTTTGCACTTACTTTTTCACCACCCAAACGAATCACTCCCTCGTTCGGCTCAACCAATCCTGCAAGCAACAACGCCAGCGTCGTCTTGCCGCAGCCGGAATCCCCCATTACTGCCGTAATCCGCCCGGGCAAAACTCCCATGCTTAGTCCGTCAATCACACTTGGGCCATGGGAATAGCCGAACGACACGTTACACATCTCCAACTGTGTACCGCGAACGGGCGAGGCAATTTCGACTTCCGGCGATGAAGTAGCGTTGACCGATGTATTTGTTCGACTGCTTTCTCTCTTACGCGCGCTGGCGGTCGTTGTCATTTGTTGCCATTGCTCGGTCTGTGCGAACTTCTCATTCGATCCAATAAACAGCAGGCGGCCTTGGTCGAGGAAAACCACGCGGTCGTATTGTTCCACTTCCTGGGCATATTGTGTTGCACCGACAATCGTATACGACCGCCCGGCAAAAGCGGTCACCAACAGGCGCTGTCGTCCGCGATAATCCAGAAACGACGTTGGTTCGTCCAGTAACAACACCTGTGGCTGCACAACCATCACCGAGGCCAACGCCGTCCGCTGTTTTTCTCCCGCCGAAAGCGTTAGCGGATGCCGATGTAGTAGCTCATCCAGTTCAAACCGACCGGCATATTCGCTGACTTCCCGGTACATAATATCCTGAGCAACACCAAAATTCTCCAGCGCAAAAGCAATGTCGGCCTCCACCGTCGTGGAAATGATTTGATCCTCCGGGTTTTGGAAGATAAACCCGACCTGTCTTCGTAGTTCTCTTTGGCGCTTGTGATCTGTCGTCGAGACGCCATTGACAAGAATTTCACCGCCGGTCGGATTTAGCAGCCCCGCAATCAATCGCAAAAGTGTCGACTTGCCCGAGCCATTGCGCCCCAACAGGCAAACGCGCTCGCCTCGCTGAATCGAGAACGACAAATTCTCCAGAAGACGAGACTCGTCCTGATAGGCAAAACTGACCCCATCAAGGCGGATCATTTCGTAATTGTCTGTGGCTGTTGACATGCGCGATCACCAAGATAATGCAATTCGCCGCGAATACAACCATCACGCCGAAAGGAGGACTGTTGAAAAGGCTCAGGGCGTGTCATTGCGAGGAGTGCGGAGAGGTGATGCAGGGTGTGGAGCACGACGAAGCAATCTCGGTTTACGCTTTCCAAGTGCAGGCGCGCAGATTGCTTCGTCGTCATTGCCCCTCCCCTCTCTCCCCCACCCTGACTCCTCGCAATGACAATTCCGAGGCTTTTCAGCAGTCCCAAGGAGATGGCCGACCGCAAAAACCCAAGTATTCCGGTTGACAGCCGACGCAAAGTTTATAGATTGCGTACTTGTGGGTGTGGGGGTGTAGCTCAGTGGTAGAGCATGTGCCTTTTAAGCACAGGGTCGATGGTTCGATCCCATCCACCCTCATCTGTGTGAGAATGCACCTTTAGCTCAGTTGGTAGAGCAGCTGACTCTTAATCAGCGGGCCGTAGGTTCGAGTCCTACAAGGTGCATTTTTTATTGGTGGGCGGAAAATGCAATCGCAGTGTAATTCCCGTATGCCAGAACCGAGGTGGTTCTGAGATACTTCCGAATATTCTGAGATTAGGGGAGACTGCTATGCGATCATTTCTGGTAGCTGTGAAAGGCGACAAGAAGCGCCTAGAGCTTCTCGCAAAATGTTTTGCCGGCAAGCAATTAACCATTAGGAAAATCTCGGACCTTTGGGTTATTGACGCCCCAACCATTGCCAAAGCCGCAACCCGCGATGATGCTTTCGTGATTGCCAAGAGACTCATAACGCAGATACACCAGGTTTGTACTGTTTATCTTAATCTGGAGCCACCACTAGAGTTCACCGCGATAGTTTGGCTTGACAAAAACGGCAAACCTTGCAGGCAGAGCATCCAAGCTTCTGTAATATTTACATTCCGCGAGGCAGGTTGGGGGGACGACCTCAGCAAAATCGTAGCGGGGTCAAGCTTTGGGAGTCGCCTGCACAAAGCGATCTGCACAAGTCCAAGTCTGCAATATGCAATGGAAATTGCTGGAGAAGCACCGATAAATTGGCATCGAGTGTACGATATCATCGAATTTGTTGGCAATGAGAATGTCATCGCGCACGAAAAATGGGCAACTCGCGCCGAAGTGAGATTGGTTAGGCAGACAGCGAATCACTATCGTCATTTGGGCAACCCGCGAAAGACCCCTCTTCCCCCTGACGCGCCCGACTTGAGGAAAGCTACTTATTTCGCTCTGGATTTATTGAAACGTTGGATACTCAGAGAATTGAAAACAAAACAGTAATCAGTGCTTTAGGAAGATGTCACCTGTCACAAGTCATGAATCGCAGCATGTGAATCAATCACAATATCCAGTTTTTTTAGCAAGTTTTCGGCTTGTGTGCAGTTGGAAAGCAGTATATACTAACCACTTATGAAATGGAAAGAAGCTCGCGAGACAATCGCATGGGCCATAGTGGTCTTGGGGGGACTTTTTGGCTTTTATAGGTGGGCCACAGCACCAAGCGTGAAATTGACTGCCATCGTCGAATATGACTCATTCATATGGCCCGCAGGATTCGCTTCGGACCTTCAATCACTCAGAAATGCGCTCGATGAGGACAGCCTCAAATCGGTCATTAACTCAAACAAGCGATATGCGGAGTCTCTAAAGAATCAGGACATGAAAGATGCCGTGAGTCAAGCCTTGGACGTGGTAGCCGAAAATACCCGGAGTAGATTTTCCTTGGACGGTATGCCGCGTTCTTACAAGCATATATTGGGTTATTGGTATATGACGTTGGAGAATGGGAAGAATCAGGAGCTTGAATCGGTAGAGGTCTTCTTCCCATCTGCCGTTTTGGTCCAGATCAAGCGTGAGGGAATGGAAGCCACTAGAGATAGTGTGAATGAGATAGTGCGACTTGGACGTATGCGCCCTGGCGAGACCGTGTCACTTGTTGCATGGACAGATACCGAGCCGACAGATTACAAAGCCGAGAGAATTCGAGTCACACATAGCGGTGGTGTCGGTGATGTCAAAGTACTTCAGAGAGTAGGTCCAACTGGCCAATTTTTTGACCGGTACTTGGTCGTCATCGTGTGGTGTTTGGTTTGGTTACTGTTCTTATTCTTCATGGTAAAGGCTGGGGACTCTCTAATAACCAAAATCATACTTTTCTTTCGCAAAATGAAGCGAGATGATAAAGTGGATACTGGCCGGGAGTAAACTGAATGGGCCAAAGTCCGCTGCTGCCACTTGTTTGGTTTTGCATTCGCCCCGTGTAATACTTGACAGAAGGCGCTCTATACGCTTTATTGGCCTATGGAGATCGGCACGCGCTGTGCTTTTCTTACAAGTATAGGAAACGCTCAATACTGGTTCAAGGCCAGTTGACGTAAACGGGTACCCCACCCGCCAGGGTGGGATTTCTTTAAGAGGCTAGGCACTTGCACTAATCCCACCTTGGCAGGTGGGTTACAGCTTTAACCAAGGAACCGCATGTCCTTCTTCTCGCAAGCCGTCGATTTCTTCCTCCATCTCGACAAACATCTTAGTCAGATTATTTCGGACTATGGTGGTTGGACTTACGGGATTCTGTTCCTGACTATCTTCTGCGAAACTGGACTGGTGGTAACGCCTTTTCTCCCCGGCGACTCACTGCTGTTTGCCGCGGGGGCTCTTGCCGCGGTTGGCGCACTCAATCCTCACTACTTATTTTTGCTATTAGCCATCGCCGGTATACTCGGGAATACAGCCAATTACTCGATAGGCCGTTTTGTCGGCCCTAAAGTGTTCACGTCGAACAGCCGCTTCTTCAAGAGGGAATATCTCGAGAAGACGCACCAATTCTATGAAAAACATGGCGGCATAGCGGTGATCATCGGTCGTTTTCTCCCCATCCTCCGCACATTTGTGCCTTTTGTTGCCGGTATC
The DNA here is from genome assembly GCA_903930455.1 of uncultured bacterium. Lineage (GTDB taxonomy): Bacteria > Zixibacteria > MSB-5A5 > CAIYYT01 > CAIYYT01 > CAIYYT01. The sequence continues at coordinate 16,933 of CAIYYT010000256.1, forward strand.
GGTGCAATGACCTACATGCGCTACACGATCTATAACATCATCGGGAGCACCCTTTGGGTCGGGGCATTTATTTACGCCGGGTATTTTTTCGGCAATCTCCCGTTCGTGCAGAAGCATTTTTCGATGGTTATCCTTGTGCTTCTACTCATCCCCGGACTCCCCGCTGTAATCGGATTTATCCGTCAACGCCGACAATCGGGCGCGTAACCATCCCCTCGCAAAGCGTCTGCTCGTGCCGCAATTTTCCTCTCAGATATCAAAGGGATGGCGTAGGAGTCTCAGCAAGGCTTTGCACATCGTTTGTTTACTCTTTCTCAAAGGAATCAAAAATATTACATTAGTCATATGAGGTACGTTGCCCTCATTTTGAGTGTTCTTATGGTTGGCGGCTGTGCGGTACGCGTACCGACAATGCACCCGCCGGTAACTCACACGTATGAGTTCCGTGAACGCCGACAGGTTATCGACGGACTTGTGGCGCTGCTGGAAGCCGAGAAGATCAGTATTGCCATTAGGGATGTCGGCAAGGGCATTATCGTAACCGACAGTTTTGACGTCCTGCCTGAATATTGCGACTGTGGTAAGAACTTCCTCGGCGCGGAGTATCCCGGGCAGCGACGTGGCGTGATGCGCGTGAATATCAGCGATGGACGAAAGATCATGGTCACGATTGATTTCAAGACCAAACTTCTAATCACAGCCAACAAAAGATTGCTGGTTTGTACGTCGCGCGGCGTTTTAGAAAATAAACTGCTTACGGCTTTGGAGAAGGAACTTGGCGGGACAGAAATTCATCAGCGCGATTAGGCTGAACGAGAGCAACCTGATTTACCAGGGCATTATCCACACCTATCGACTGTCCCGGCTGTTCGTCACAAGCGTCCGCTACATTTTTCAACGACCTTTCTATTTCAAAACTATCATCGAACAGATGGAGCAAATTGGCGTTCGCTCGCTGTCAATTGTGCTGCTCATCTGCTTCTTTACGGGCATGGTTATGGCGCTGCAAACCGGCTACCAAATTGCACGTTTCGGTGCGAAACTCTATATCGGGGTCGTGGTGGCGCTCTCCATTGTACGCGAACTGGGACCGGTTCTCACTTCTTTGGTTGTTGCCGGACGGGTTGGCGCGGGTATTGCCGCCGAGCTTGGCTCCATGCAGGTAACCGAACAAATCGACGCCATGCGCGCCATGGGCACCAATCCGGTCAAAAAACTGGTAACCACGCGGCTGATTGCCCTCGTCATCATGTTGCCGATCCTGACTATTCTCGGTGATCTGATCGGCATCATTGGCGGTATGCTTATCTCGCTCTATTCGCTCGGACTCGACTACAACTACTATAAGTCGAGCACCATTCAGGCGCTGGCACTCCAGGATGTCTTCACCGGACTGGTTAAACCGGTTGTTTTTGCCACGATTATTGCCACGGTCGGCTGCTATATGGGACTCAATACGACCGGTGGCACACAGGGTGTCGGCAAATCGACAACGCTTTCGGTGGTTACATCGTCAATCCTGATCTTTCTGTTTGACTTTCTCCTGGTCAAGATTTTCTTTCTCATCTTTGAAGTCGGATAGGGTGAGTAATTGATACAGTTGCAGGACATTCACAAGACCTTCGAGAGTAATTATGTGCTTCGCGGCGTCGATTTGGAAATCGGCGAAGGACAGACCATGGTTATCCTCGGCAAGTCGGGTTGCGGAAAATCGGTCTTGCTTAAACTGATCCTGCGACTGATGAATAAGGATGAAGGACGGATTGTCATTGACGATGAAGACACATCAAACTTCTCCGAAGAGCAGATGGTGCCGGTACGTAAGAAGATGGGGATGCTCTTCCAGTCGGCGGCGCTGTTCGATTCGCTTACCGTTGAGGACAACGTGGCATACATGTTGCATGAGCATACAACAATGACTTCGCGCGTAGTCGCCGACCGGGTAGCGGAAGTACTCTCATTTGTGGAGCTTCCGGGCACTCAAAAACTGATGCCTTCTGAGCTGTCCGGCGGCATGCGTAAGCGCGTGGCACTGGCGCGCGCGCTGGCCTATCAACCTCGTTATCTGCTTTATGACGAGCCGACCACCGGCTTAGACCCGATGACCGCCAAGACAATTAACGAGCTGATTCGCAACACCCAGGAAAAACTTGACGTAACCTCTATTGTGGTGACGCATGATTTGATTTCCGCCTTCTACGTGGGGGACCGTTTTGCCCTCATGCGCGATGGGCGAGTCTCTTTCTGCGGCACTCCGGATGAGTTCAAGGCGTCCACCGATCCGTTTATCGTCGAATACCTTGCCTGCGGGCGGGAGTACAATTGATGAGCAAAGAATTCCGTGTCGGACTGGTCATCGCCGTCGCCGCACTGATTATGGTGATCGCCGTGTTTGCTGTCGGCGATCAGGAGGGCGTCTGGAAGCGACGCTACGAATTGCGCGTCAAGTACACCGACATCTATGGCCTACAAACCGGCTCCACTGCGCGCTTGGCCGGACTGCGCGTCGGAACAGTCAAACATATCGAGTTCTCTCAGACCGAGCCCGGAAATCTGATCGTTGTTCTCAAAATTGACCGCAGCGTACAGAACCTGATTCGCTCCGACTCCAAGGCGATCATCGGCACGAATGGCTTGCTCGGCGACAAGACGGTCGAAATCAGCGTCGGTTCCCCCGATCAGAAGATGCTTGAGGATGGTTCATACATTCAGGGCGCCAAGTCCGCGTCGATTGAAGCCATCATTACTGAAGGGGGTGAAGCCATCGAGAACATCACCTTAGCGGCGAAGCACACCAAAGAGATCATTGAGAAGATCAACAACGGCACCGGCTCGCTGGGACTCTTCGTCAACGATCCCAATGTCTATTTCGATCTCGATCGTTTGCTGCAGTTGACGGAAAACCTGACCAAGCAGCTTGAGCAGGGTCAGGGCTCGTTTGCCCGCTTCATCACCGATTCGAGTTTCTATGTTGAGATGCGCAAGTTGCTGACCAATACCAACCATTTGTTTGACTCGCTAACGACCGGCCAAGGCACGCTGAGTAAATTGCTTTATGATCCCGCTCCGTACCAGGATATCAAACAAATTGTCGGGAATTGGAAGCAAATCACCAATCGGATCAACTCCGGCGAGGGAACTCTCGGCAAAATGCTAACCAACGACTCACTATACATCAATTTCAACCACGCGCTCGATCGCACCGATGCCTTGCTCAAAGACTTCCGTGAGAATCCGGGTCGGTATCTCAGGATCCGACTATTCTAGTTCCCAAACTCTGCCCCGTTCGAGTCCGATCAGACTTTTCCCCATAGTTTCGGCTTGGAACAATTAGCTAGTCTTGTCAGAAACCGAGACGAGCGACATCGCGAAGCCATCTGTCCGTTTTGTGAGCACTAGTACGATGGAGCATCAATGATTCCCAATCGCAGACGATATATCTAACGTGACTATCAATTCGTTGTTGAAGATAGCGCAGTAGGGTGAGGAGTGAATCCGCCCGATCATAGAGCGGGAACTAAAGATGCAACGAGGCGAAAAAGGCTAGGGCTAGATGATCTGCAAAGAGCAGCCAAGCAGTCATCCCCGATGACAGCGATTGATAGACCTCTTTTATGGAAGGGCCCGCCCCGGTCCTCAAAATCGATGCGATAACAACTGTTCTCTACACAACCAGAAGGAATCTTGAAGGAGGCATTGGCGATGAGTTGGAAAGACTTGAGAATCGCACAGAAACTTTACATCGGCTTCGGAGTCGTCCTGATGCTGACGCTCTTGACTGGCTATGCAGGATACAACGGCCTGAGCACTTATGGGGCAGGTGTCAAGAATGCTGAAGATGCCAATCAACTCGTCAAATGGGTGAAAGACGCAGCGGTCGCTCGCAGAGATTTTGCTCTCACTGGTGACAAACAGTACGATGACAAGGTCGGTGTGACAGTCGAGCAAATGAACAAGCGTATCGATGAGTCAATGACTAGGTTAAAAGACCAGGACGACCGCAATGCCATGGACGCCATCAAGAAAATTCAGGCGGAATATATCTCTACATTCAACAAGTGGGCTGCCATCCGGTATGATGAAGCAAAGCAGATTGAAGTGATGGGGAGTGCAGCTACTAAGGTTGAGAACCTGACTGGCGCTTCCGGCAGTGGCGGTGTCAATCAGGAGATGTATGATTTTCAGGCTTGCCGCCTTGTCGGTAAGGACTACATCCGTACAAAGGACGACGCTTTGGTCAGCAAGTTCAGCCAGCGCATCGACCGACTTCTCGGCAAGTGGAACGGATCTAACAACTCGTTCTATGGAGCCGTTGGCGAATACAAAGAGTCGTTTAACAAGTACTGCTCACTGATTCAAGATGATAAGAACGTCGGTGTTGATCTTGGCAAGCAAGCCGCCGATTTGGTCACCGGACTGGAAAACATGCGTGAGAAACAGATTGGCAAGATGGAATCGGCTAGGACCGCGGCCATTACTCTCGCGGTGTCATTTATGTTTGGCGCCGTAGCCATCGGCATCTTCGTGGCGTTCTTTATATCGCGGGCTATTGCCAATCCGATTAAGGCGATTGCCCAGGTTGCTGATGATGTCTCCGTAGGCGACATTCAGCACGCAATCCACTTTGAGTCCAAGGATGAGATCGGCGTTTTGGCGGAATCATTCCGGCGCTTGATTGACTATATGAAATCGCTGGCGGGGGCTGCCGAACGGATCGCAGCAAATGACCTGACGGTACAGGTTACCCCCAAGGGTGACAAAGACGTTCTGGGCAACGCCTTCAAGACTATGACAACTAATCTGACGGCGATGATTCGTCAGGTAACCGACAACTCGACACTGTTGGTCAGCGCGGCCACCGAGATTGCCTCTACATCCGAGCAAATGGCGCGCGGTTCACAGGAACAGACCGGCCAGACAGCGCAGGTCTCCAGTGCCGTGGAAGAAATGACGGCAACGATCGTCGAGTCGTCGCGAAACGCCGGGGAAGCGGCCGGTCAAGCCAAAGAAGCGGCCAACGCTGCCCGTGCAGGCAATCAAGTCGTCAGCCAAACAATCGAAGGTATGAACCGCATTGCCCAGGTGGTGCAGGAATCAGCTAAGACCATCCAAGAGTTGTCGAGATCGTCCGACCAGATCGGCGAGATCATCAGTGTGATCGACGACATCGCCGACCAGACCAACCTGCTGGCGCTGAACGCGGCGATTGAAGCGGCGCGTGCCGGTGAGCAGGGACGCGGTTTTGCCGTGGTGGCGGATGAAGTCCGCAAGCTGGCGGAACGTACGACCAAGGCA
>CAIYYT010000257.1 GCA_903930455.1 uncultured bacterium
AACAATCCGACCGGCGCTATCTTGAGTCATAAAGACATCGAAATGATTGTGCAACTCGCTATCGAGAAGAATCTCTGGATCATGGCCGACGAGGTCTATCGCGAGTTTACCTACGACGGTGGCCATCATACCAGTATTCTCAGTTACCCGGAAGTTGCCGACCGCGCGATCATGCTCGATTCCATCTCTAAGCGCTTCTCCGCTTGCGGCGCGCGAATCGGCTGCATGGTCAGCAAGAACAAGAAGTTTATGGACGCGGCTCTGAAATTCGGGCAGGCGCGTCTCTGTCCGCCGACTATCGAACAGATGGGCGCCATCGCGGGTTATCAGACCATCGAAAAATTCCTCGATTCAATGATTTCCGAATACCAGCACCGCCGCAACATCGTCTGCGAGGAGTTGGCGTTTATCCCCGGCGCGGTCTTCAAGAAACCGGCAGGCGCATTCTATATCATGCCCAAGCTGCCGATTAACGATGCCGACAAATTCGCTCAATGGTTGTTGACTGATTTTTCGCACGAAGGCGCCACAGTTATGGTCGCCCCCGGCGATGGCTTTTACGCCTCTCCTGACAAGGGCAAGCAGGAAGTCCGTATCGCATACGTGCTGAAAGAGGCCGATCTTCGCCAGGCAATGAAGACCCTGGTCAAAGCGGTAGAGGCATACAACAAGCTGTAAGGCACACAGCGTGCGCTCTTTGTAATGCGCCGTCAGGAATCCCTTCCTAACGGCGCTTTTGTATTACCTTTCGCAGATCGTCTTGAGTCGTTCAGGCGAACGCCGCGCGTAGCTAAAAACTGCCAGGAATCCCTTTCTTAACGGCCGTTATAGAGAGTCATCACTTCCTGCTATACTTGCCCATCAGTTCGGCCTGACCAAGGATGTTTCCTTTCATTGCATCGAGCAAATCCTTCTTGGTCACTTTGCCCGTCAGAGTTAGTATCGAATTCAGAGCGTACAGCTTGAAGAAATACCTGTGCGTTCCACCCGGAGGGCAGGGGCCGCCATAACCGTATTTCCGGAAATCATTAGTGCCGTGCCGAGCGCCGTTCGGCAATTTAGCATCGTTCGCAATCTTCTCCTTGATCTCGCGCGTATCTGCCGGCAGGTTGTACAACACCCAATGTACCCAATCACCCACTGGCGCATCGGGATCATCGCAGATCAATGCGAAGCTCTTCGTACTATCCGGAACGTTCGACCACGCCAATTGCGGAGAAATATCGGCGCCATCGCAAGTGTACTGCTTCGGGATCATTCCTTCGTGCTTGAAGGCCGTGCTCGTAATCATAAACGCCATTTCCTCTTTCCCCTTTACTGCGGCTCCCTTTTCCGCTTTTTTCGTCTGACAGCTTACGGAGACACTGGCGACTACCATGATTATCATCACCAGACAAAGTGCTCTGAAATGACCCGTCATGCCGACCTCCTCTTGTCTATGCAAGTTCTCATTTTCTCAGGGCATATCTTCGAACTTGAAAGTCGTCAGCTTGAGTTTGCGGAGAATCTCCTCGGCTACTTCTTCGATAGCGCGCTTGGTGACGTCGATCGTCTTCCAATTCTCGTCTGCATAAAGCTTACGAACGAACCGCAGCTCATTTCGAATTTCTCTCACATCATGATATTCGTGCAACTCGTCTTTGCCGTGATCGTCGGGGAACAGCAATTGCGCCCGCTCCTCACGAGCCCGCGCAAGTTCATCCGGCTGCATCAAAATGCCAAAAATGTTTTTGCTATCAACGACCGACAGTCTGCGCAGAAGTTGTTCTTTCATCCGTTCGTTCGGCACGATCGGAATGTTGACCACCTTCATGCCGAAATTGCAGGCGATATACATGCTGATTGGCGTCTTACAAGTTCGCGATAACCCTACCAGCACCAACTCCGCTTCCTCGGTTCGGTAGCCGCGGCCGTCGTCGTGTTCGACCGTGTACCCGATAGCGTCAATTCTGCGGTAATAGCGGTCATCAATAATCTGTAGCAATCCCGGCTTATACTCGGGATGCACGCCGAGGAATTTCGACATCGTTTCCAGCATCGGTTCAAGAACGTTGAGATGCAGAATGTCGCGATCTTCAAGAAGACCATGGAAGTAATTGCGCAGGTCGTCAGAAATAATCGAAAAGATCACCAGATAGCGATCGTCAATTCGTTTCAGGATGCTGTCGACTCTCTCTTTGGTCCGCACTTGCTGAAAAGTATCGACTACCGAGAACAACACGTGGTCGGAATACTGCGCCAAAACCGCATCCATCAGGCGGCGCGCCGTCTTACCGGTGCCATCCGAAACGATTACAATTTTCTTGACTTCATCATCCATCCGCTGACCCACTTTCTACCCTCCCATACTAAACTAAGACACCCATCAAAGTTAGGCAACTGCGGTCGCTTTAACAAGTTATATCTTGTTGCCACGGTCTTGGAAAAGCTGCCGACTTGCTTGAAAGGATGCCTCTCTTGCAGGCCAGGACGGTACAACGATGACTCTCAAACCGCCAAATTGCCGCAGATCAGTTCCCGATTTTCCTTGACTTCAGCCGTATATCTGATAGATTTTCTACTGGTCTTCGGGGCGAGGCGAAATTCCTCGATCGGCGGTGACAGCCCGCGAGTCCCCTTAGTGGACAGAATCGGTGAGACTCCGATGCCGACGGTACAGTCCGGATGGAAGAAGACGAAGACCGCGTTGTCTGCAGCGTGGCATGCTTCAATGATTAAGCATCACGCATACGCGGTCTCCCCGCCGGTTCAGGCGGGAAGGTAAGTCCCATGACGATCGCCCCGGAGGAGACTTCGGGCTTTTTTATGGTTGTGAATGACTACATGCTTCGGGCGATTGAACTGGCGGAGACTGCCAGAGGACAAACGGGAACCAATCCACTGGTCGGCGCGGTGATCGTCAAACAAGGACAGATCATCGGTGAGGGCTATCATCATTTCTACGGCGGCGATCACGCCGAAGTCGACGCACTCAAGAATGCTCGCGAATCCGCTGCCGGTGCTGAGATGTTTGTCTCGCTCGAACCCTGCTGCCATCATGGCAAAACCCCACCATGCACCGACGCCATCATTGCGGCGCGAATCAGCAAAGTCCACTGCGCTATGGTCGATCCCAATCCCAGAGTCGGCGGCAACGGCATTCGCATTCTCAGAGATGCGGGCATCGAAGTCACCGTCGGCGCACATGAGCGAGAGGCTTCCCAACTGAACCAGGCATATATCAAGTTCGTAACTACCGGTTTGCCATTTGTTACCCTCAAAGTCGCGCAGACCCTTGATGGCAAGATCGCTGACATCGATGGCAACTCGAAATGGATCACCTCCGAGGAATCGCGTAGTCGCGTGCATCAGTTGCGCTCGCAGTCGGATGCGGTTCTAATCGGTGGCAACACGGCACGGCTCGATAATCCCCAATTGACATCCCACGGTGTTGGCGGCAAGGATCCCTTGCGACTGGTGCTCAGCAAACAGAGCCACATCGGCGACAATCTGCGGCTGCTGGCAGACAACGCCGATGGCAAGACGATTCTGGTGACCGGCCAGTCGCTTGCGCAGAGTGAAGCTGTCGGGGAAGAGCCATCCGGCTTTGAAGTCTGGCGCCTACCTGTTGATGACCACGGCAATGTTGACCTGATCGAGTTGCTGCGTCTTGCGGGCAAGCGTCAAATCGTGAATCTGCTTGTTGAAGGCGGCGCTGATGTGTTTTCTGCTTTTATCCGCCGGAATCTCGTAGACAAATACCTGATCGTCATTGCGCCGAAGCTACTCGGCAACGGCAAGGTCTGGTTCTTCGATGATAGCCGGTCGATTGACGAAGCGCTGGCTCTTCGCATCGACCGGACCTATACGCTCGGCGGCGATCTTTGGATCGAGGCTTATCCGAGGTAAATATGTTTACGGGAATCATTCAGGACATCGGTACAATCAGGCGGCTTCAGCGCCGAGGCGACAACACTGAATTCACTGTCTTCTCGGACACGCTTGCCCACGATATCAAAATCGGTGATTCAATTGCCATTTCCGGCATTTGCCTCACAGCGACAGCCGTTGATCCGAAGGTGCATCAGTTTGCCGTCACCGCCGTCTCCGAGACATTGCAGCGTGCGACGCTCGGCGATCTGACCGTTGGCGCCCAAGTCAATCTCGAACTGGCGCTGCAACCGACCGGCCGACTTGGCGGTCACTTTGTACAGGGGCATGTCGACACTGTTGGCCGCTGTTCCGCCATACTGCAACGAGCCGGAAGCTGGGAAATTTGTTTCGATTTCCCGCAAGAGCACGGGCGTTACATCGTCGAAAAGGGATCAATAGCGATCGACGGAGTCAGTCTCACAGTCTATGATGTCAAACCGACGCAGTTCGCCGCTAGCATAATTCCACGCACTTGGGAGTCAACCACGCTGCGTCTGCTGAAGGCGGGGATGCGCGTCAATCTCGAATTCGACTTGATCGCCAAGTACATCGCCAAGATGACCGGCCTGCAGACAACCGACACGATCACCCTTGACAAACTGAGAGAATATGGATGCTGACAATAAATGCGAGGTAGAAGAAAGATGAGCGACCTCACTCTAAAACGGGGACGAGATCGAGTATTCGATGACGTCTCGGATGCGATTGCCGACATCAAAGCAGGCAAGATAATTGTCGTCTGCGATGATGAAGATCGCGAAAACGAGGGGGATTTCATTTGCGCCGCGGAGAAAGTTACTCCCGAAGCGATCAACTTCATGGCGATGCACGGTCGCGGCCTGGTCTGTCTGCTCTTGACAAGACCAACACTGGAGCGGTTACACCTGATGCCGATGACTCAGCACAACACCGCCAAACTCGGAACCCGCTTCACTGTCAGCGTTGATGCCGTACACGGCACAACCACCGGCATCTCTGCGTTCGACCGCGCCGAGACTATTCGCCAGATCATGTCTGACGATTGCCGTCCGGAGGACATGGCGCGCCCCGGGCATGTGTTTCCGATTGAAGCGCTTCCCGGTGGGGTGCTGGCGCGTGCCGGCCACAGCGAAGCTTCTGTTGATTTGGCGCGCTTGGCCGGACTGAGACCGGCAGGTGTCCTCTGCGAAATCATGTCCGAGGATGGGACTATGGCCAAGGTCGACGAGTTGCGCAGAATCGCCAACCGCTTTGATCTCAAGATGATCACGGTTCAGGCCCTGATCGCTTATCGTCATCGGGTCGACAAGCTGGTTCAGAAGATGGTCGAAGTTGATTTCCCGACCAAGCACGGCCCTTTCCGCCTGCATCTCTACAAATCGGAAATTGACGAGCATCATCACGTGGCACTGGTCAGAGGTGATATTCGTGGTCAGGAGAATGTCCTTGTTCGCGTACATTCGCAGTGTCTGACCGGCGACGTCTTTGGCTCCAGTCGTTGCGATTGTGGCGATCAACTGGCGGCGGCGATGGAGATGATCGACCGCGAAGGCACGGGTGTTCTGCTCTACATGCGTCAGGAGGGGAGAGGAATCGGATTGGCGAACAAAATTCTGGCGTACGGTCTGCAAGATCAAGGTCGTGATACCGTGGAAGCCAATAACGATCTTGGTTTCAAAGACGACCTGCGCGACTATGGCATCGGCGCACAGATCCTGGTCGATCTTGGTCTGACGACGATTCGACTGATTACAAACAACCCCCGCAAAATTATCGGTCTGGATGGCTATGGTCTGACGGTTACCGAGCGCGTTGCCTCCGAGATACCGCCGACAAAGGAAAACGTCCGATATCTTGAGACTAAGCGGGATAAACTAGGTCACTTATTTGAGAAATTGAGGTGAGTATATGGGGAAGATCATTAAGGGCGAATTGATCGCCCACGATCTGCGTTTTGCGCTTTGCGTTTCGCGATTCAATTCGTTTCTGACTGAACGCTTGCTGGAGGGAGCTATCGACTGTTTGACACGCCACGGAGCGAAAGATGATAGCTTCGATACTTACTGGGTACCCGGCTCGTTTGAGCTGCCATACGTTGCCGCCAAGCTACTGGAAAAGTCGCGCTATGATGCCGTCATCTGTCTGGGCGCTGTAGTTCGTGGTGACACACCGCATTTCGATTTTATTGCCGGCGAAGTTACTAAGGGTATCGCTTCTCTGGCACTCAAGTCGGGCGTTCCGGTGATTTACGGTGTTATCACCGTCGATACGCTCGAGCAGGGTATCGAACGTGCCGGTACCAAGGCAGGGAACAAGGGTTGGGATGCGGCGCTGTCGGCTATCGAAATGTCCAACCTCTACAAGGCGCTGTAGCGCAGATGGGACAACGTAAGAAAGCCCGCGAACTGGTACTCAAGTGTCTCTATGCCCATGATTCGACTGGCGAGTCGGTCGATTCGATTTGTGAGGCACTGATCGGTACCGCCGAACTGGCGGAAGACTCGCAGCGCTTTGCCGAGCAACTCTTTCGAAAGGTTGCCGAGAGCACTCAACAACTGGATGAAAAGATCGCCGCCTTTTCCCGGAACTGGGACATCGAACGCGTTGCGATGGTTGACCTCTGTATATTGCGCATTGCGATCTGCGAGTTCACAAGTTTTCCCGACATTCCCGTGAAGGTGTCGATCAATGAAGCTGTGGAATTGGCGAAGAAGTATTCCACACAGCAATCGTCCCGATTTGTCAATGGAATTCTCGACGCTGTCTACAAGAGCCTGGAGCACGACTAGGACTACGAGTTTCGCAGAATATTCGCGGGCGCGAGTCATAAGTGGGATGCTCCTATAAGCAAGTCAGGGAAGTCAAGGACGCGGTAGCGGCCTTTCCCACCGCCGACTTTTCCGTTTGCTATCCTGCGCTGGCGTTGTATATTCCGCGCCGAAATTGTTTCGTCCGCCCTGCTAAACATAGGGTATACTGGTTAATGCAACGTAGGCGGCTCTCCTTGAGGAGGTAGAATTGGCGCAATACAAATTTGGGTTGAGTACGGATAAGATCGATAAGGTCAATCTCGGCCTGGGGATATTCGTTTATCTGTTTACTTTTATTGTCTATCTGATGACGGTGCAACGGACGGTCTCGTTTTGGGATTGTGGGGAGTTTGTCGCCTGCTCGGCAATCCTCGGAATTCCCCATCCCCCGGGGGCGCCGCTCTGGGTATTGATCGGAAGGATATTCTCGATGTTGCCGACCGCATCTGATATCGGATTCCGAATCAATCTAATCTCGGTATTGACATCCTCCGGCTCGGCGATGTTCGGCTATTTCGTTATTGTCAAGTTCGTTCGCGACTGGTTCGGCGAGACCATCACCGAAGTACAGCGACTTGGCATGTATGCTGCGGGCTTGTTCGGCTCCCTCATAATGGCATTCGCCTTCAGCAACTGGAACTCGGCTATTGAGGCTGAAGTCTATGGCGCGGCGATGTTGTTGATGATGATAATCATCTGGGCGACCCTCTGCTGGGCGGAACGGCGTGACCAACCGGGCGCCAACAAATGGCTGATCTTGATCGCCTATCTGAGCGTCCTCTCAATTGGCATTCACATGACTACATACCTGATCATGCCGTTCATCTACTTGATGATCATCCTCATCAGCGACACCTTGCGGCGTGACTGGCGCATTTGGGTGACGGGATTAGTACTGCTAAGCATTGTGATCTCTATCCCACTCTTTATCTATAGTGTTCCCATCTGGCTGCTGGTCTGCACCGCGATCTATCTTACCAAACGGAACCCTGTCTGGGCCTTGCCTTTCTATCTGATGGTGGCGGCCTTTGCGGGTTGGACTTGCCAGTCGTACATCATTATTCGCGCCAACGAGAAACCGGCGATCAATGAAAACGCTCCCGACAATTGGAGCAAATTCACGGACTATCTCGAACGCAAACAGTATGGTCAGGGTTCGATGATCCTTCGCATGTTTACTCGGCGTGGAACCCTGGCGAATCAATTTGGCCGACACGAGCACATGGGCTTCTGGGGTTACTTCGAGAATCAGTACGGAATTACCAAGACGGCGTTCACGTTTACACTTTTCCCTCTGGGACTTTGGGGTCTTTGGGAGCTATGGATACGGAGGAAAGAGAAAGGAATTCCTTTCTTCTTCATGGTGCTCGCCGCAACCGTGGGGATGGTCCTGTATATGAACTTTGCGGACGGCACGATGGCAGGCAAGTTTCTTAACGACGAGGCCTATCTGGAAGTGCGCGACCGAGATTATTTCTGGCAACCCGGCTTCATTCTGTTTGCGATGGCAATCGGGCTTGGTTTTGCCGCGCTTTGGGACATTCTCTATCGTATATTTGTCACTAAAGGAGCGCCAAAGGCGGTCTATGGAATGCTCGTCTTCCTGTTCGTGCCGCTGGTGGCTCTCAAGGCCAACTATCATGAAAACGACCGCTCCAACAATTACGTCTCATGGGACTATGCTTACAATCTGCTTATGTCTGCCGACAAAGATGCCGTCGTATTTACGAACGGCGACAACGATACCTTCCCTGTCTGGGCGCTGCAGTATGCCTACGGTATCCGCAAGGACGTTCGCGTTGCCAACCTGTCGCTTATCAACACTGACTGGTATATCAAACAACTAAAAAATGAGATGGGAGTCCCCATCAGTTACACTGATGGGCAGATCGGAAGCCTCCGTCCGTATCGCACGTCCGATGGCAGAATAGCCCGTGTGCAAGATGCCATGATTGACAATATCATTGAAACCAATCGCTGGAACGTGCCCATTCACTTCGCTACCACCGTTTCTGACGACAATCGCCTGTATAAGGGCAAGCCGATCGACGATCATCTGGAAATGAATGGCATGATGTATCGCGTGAAGAAGGACTCGGGCAAGGAGATGGTCGACGTCGATGGCACCATCGGTCTGTATCAGAACACTTTCCGTTTTCGTGGTGTCGCGGACTCGACCGTATTCAAAGACGAGAACGCTGCACGTCTTACCAATAACTACTCCGCCGGTTTTCTCATGGCTTCCGAGGCGCTGCGTAAGAAGGGTGATTACGGCCGGGCCATCCAACTGGCCAAACAGTCGCTGGAAGTGGTCCCTGGGCAGTGGCAGACGTATGCTTATCTAATGCAGCTCTACACCGACATGGATTCGCTGCCGCGCGCCGAGGAGATTGCTCGTAGTGCCCCGCCTTCGGTTGATGTGGAGATGGGCTGGATAGCGATTGCCACCGGCCTCTGGCAGAACAAGAAAGACAAGGCGCGTGCTTATCAGATTCTGAATGGTATCCTCGAACGAAATCCGAACCATGAGAATGCCTATCAGCAGTTGCTGAGAATCTACTATCAGGATAAGCAGTATGATTCGCTGGAAAACCTGCTCAATCGTTGGGCATCTAATCATCCCAATGACACCGAGGTTCAGAGCGCGTTGGCGGAAGTCAGGCGATTGAAGAGTACGGATACCTTGCGTACCGGCGTTCGGGTCAGACAAGTAGACGTCCCGCACGACACACAGTAGGACCGGAACGTAGTTGCGAATACTGGCGATCAATTGGCAGGACCTCACGCACCCTCAGGCGGGTGGCGCCGAGGTTCATCTGGAAGAAATACTCAGGCGGGTAGTGAGTTGGGGACACGAAGTGTCGCTGGCTTGCTGCACTTATCCCGGCTGCAAAGCTCGTGAATGTATCGGCGGCATGGAGGTCTATCGTAGGGGAGGGCGACAGACTTTCAACTTCATCGCGCCGACACTGATTCGCCAGATTCTTGATGAAAAACCGCATGATCTTCTCGTGGAGGACATCAACAAAATACCGTTCTATCTGCCGATGTTTTTTAAGATGCCGCATCTGGCCATTATTCCGCACCTATTCGGCAGAAACATCTATCAGGAAGCTAACCCGGTGGTCGCCAGCTATGTCTATTTGGCCGAGAAGCCGATCAAGAGTGTCTATCGCAAGTCCGGTTTTCTGGCTATCAGTGAATCGACACGTCTCGATTTGGTTGCGCGCGGAATCGCCGCTGACAAGATCGGCGTCGCCGAGTGTGGTGTTGACCATGACGTGTACAATCCTGAGCAGCCGGTGGTCAAGTATGATCGCCCGACAGTTGTTTATCTCGGACGCATCAAGAAATACAAGTCGGTGCATCATCTTGTTCAGGCATTGCCCGTCATACAGAAATCGGTACCGGATGTGCGCGCCTTGATTGTCGGTGATGGCGACTACATGGAATCGCTAAAGCAGATTGTGGCGAGACTGGGGCTACAGGATGCCGTGGAATTAACCGGTTTCGTAAATTCGGCTGAGAAACTGACCCATTTGCGACGATCCCATGTCTCGGTCTATCCTTCTCCTAAAGAAGGGTGGGGAATTACGAATATCGAAGCCAATGCCTGTGGCACACCGGCTGTAGCGGCGAATGTACCGGGGTTGAAGGACTCAGTAAGCCCGGGGAAATCGGGGCTACTGTACCAGTATGGCAACATCGAAGAGCTTGCTCAACAAATAGTGCGAGTGCTATCGGACAAGCCGCTTTATCAGTCGCTGTCGCAGGGCGCTTTGGAATGGGCAAAACGTTTCACCTGGGATGATTGTGCGCGGCGCTCATTCGCCGTGATGGAGAAGACGCTTGGCGAGTGGGGCAAGCATGCGTAGGAATCTGCTGATTCTCGCAGGTTTTCTGATCGGCGCATTTTTTCTATATTTGTTTCTCCAGAAGGTCGAATGGGCAAAAGTGTACTCGGCGATGCGCGCCGCCAACTACTGGTGGCTCATTCCCAACATCGCCTCCATTTTCGTGGCAATGGCGCTTCGTGCTTGGCGTTGGGGCTACATGGTGAGACCGCTAAAGAAGTGCTCTTTCCATGGGCTATACGCCGCTTCCATGATTGGCTTCATGGCTTCGAATATTCTTCCCGCGCGCCTCGGCGAATTCGTCCGCCCTATGTCCCTCGGCTCGATCGAGAATGTTTCCCGTTCAGCAGCCATGGCCACTACCTTGGTCGAACGCGTTTTCGACTTGCTGACGCTTCTGGCGCTGTTCACTTCAATCCTGCTGTTCAAGAAGTTTCCCGACACAGTCGACTTGAAGCACCTTGAGACCGCCGGTTGGATTTTCTTCGTTCTGACAGGCGTTCTTACTGTTGGAATGATCCTACTCAAAGTGAGAACCGGCTTCACTCTTCGCTGGATCAATAAGCTTCTCCGCGTGTTTCCTGAGAAACCACGCCAGGTCGTGAGCGACATCTGTGAGAAATTCGCCTCCGGGTTGGAGGTGCTCTCTGACACGAAAGCAATCTTGATCATCACGATGCAGTCGATCCTGCTTTGGGTCGTGATGGCGCTCTCCAATTACCTGATCTTCCTGGCTTTCGGCATGTCGTACCTGCCTATCGACGCATCTTTCGTAGTCTTGGCCGTCGTTTCGGTCGGAATCATGCTGCCCAATGCGCCGGGATTTATCGGACCATACCAATATTTGACCGTATTGAGTCTAAGCCTCTACAACGTCCCCGCCGCCGATGCCGCCGCCTGCAGCATCGTCATGTGGGCAACGCAGTATTTCACCATTACCCTCGCCGGTCTCTACCACCTCAAACAAGAACATCTCTCACTCAAAGAAGTCGAAAACGGTACCGTTAGCGACTAATAATTAATCTACCGCGGTGTCCGCAGCCTGCACTGCTCCAATTGGCGAGGGGAAACAGAAGTGCAGCGGCGAAACAGAACCCGTATCCACCGCTTGGGGACTGTTGAAAGAGCCCGGTGCTCTGTCATTCGCAACGAAGAATCTGACGCGTTTGCCTTGCGGCGAAGTAGAGATTCTTCCTCGAGTTTCGCGCTCCTCAGAATGACGCTCGTGGAGGTTTGTCAACAGTCCGCTTGCTGTGGGTCTGCGTGTGCGTGGAACTGAGAACGCGTCCTGGAGAGCTCAATTACTGAACTGATAGACCAACAAATGTCCGAACCACGAGAGAGGTCGGCCTACGGATCTGACTGGGGTGATCGAGCGACCAACAGGAACTGCGTTTT
The DNA here is from genome assembly GCA_903930455.1 of uncultured bacterium. Taxonomy (GTDB): domain Bacteria; phylum Zixibacteria; class MSB-5A5; order CAIYYT01; family CAIYYT01; genus CAIYYT01. Next base: position 11,954 of record CAIYYT010000257.1, read on the forward strand.
TCTCGGTCAAGCGTAAGAGCAATAGGTTACAAGGTTCGGCTAACTCTCCCGGCTATCGAGTCAACCAATTCTCTCAGCGGCCGAACATATAGTGGATGAGGAAAACCACGTCGGCAATCGTGAGGCCTTCTACACCGTCGAAATCGCCATGAAGGTAGTCACGCGGTGCAGGGCCGCCGTCAAACACGTACGATATAAGATAAATAATGTCGGCGATGTTGAATCTACCGTCACCGTTGCAGTCGGCATAGACGCCGAACTTCAGCCGAATTGACACGCTGCCATCGTGGATATTGGTGCCGCGGACATTCACGATATCGCCCGGGATTATACAGCCATGCAGAGTGCCTCCGAGATGCGGGTCGAGGTCGGTGATGTTGTTGCCCTGTTGGTCGTACACAAACCGGCCGTGCCACACCGTATCGGCGAGGACAGAACCGAGAGTATTGCTACTGCAGTCGTCCCAATAGAAATTGACTGCGGCAGTTGAGCCAGCCATAAGCGTGTCGGTCGTGACGTTAAAGTTTAACTTGAGAATTTGCCCAAATTGCGATAAGCAGGAAGGATGTTCGCCGCCGTTGGCGAGATCAGCCACGGCTGTCACTTCGACAAGGCGCGTGTTGCACTGGCTGCACGGGAGGAGCGTGTAGCTGAACGACTCCCAATGGCAGGCAACCAAGTCATTGCCAATCGTGGCGTTGACAAAATTCAGGCGTGTGGCGTCATAGGCGACAAGGAATTTGTACGAGCCGAACACCTCGCTGCCGCTTGTAAGATCGATTGCCACGGTCACGGGGTCGCCGATCCTAACATCGCTTACGTTTTGCGCAGCAATGTCGAAAGGTGTCATGGGGCTGTTTGCGTACAGAGACGCAGCCAGCAGCGTGATCGCCAGAACCGTCATGCGGATCAATTTCAAGCCATTGCTTATCATTTGTCTCTCCATCTAAAGAACGGGTAAGTCCCGAATGTAGTTTTGCCCGCAGGCAATATAATGTATCGGTCTATTATGTAAAGCGGTTTCTTCTTGGTGTGCAGAGATTGGGCACTACTCGCCAACGCGCTATCGGCCTCGCAAGTGTTTTATTAACAATATGATACGCTGTTGTCATAAAGTTATCGTTGAAAGGGCAGATAAGGCCCTAAGTCTGAGGCCGTTCAGATAGTACGTGGACAGGCCGCCGCTAAGCAAACACTTTTTCCACAATCGCAGGTAGCTCACGCCAGTCGGCTATCACATAATCCGGGATAATGCCATCGGTTTCGGAAGCCCAACAGCCTGTGTAAAGCACTGCCGTCATGCCAAGTTTCTTGGCGCCAAGCACGTCATGTTCCAACATGTCACCGCAGTGAATGGCATCGGGCGGTTCGACACCAAGTTGGTTCAGCGCCGTCATAAACGCGTGGCCATTTGGTTTGGCTCGTCCCGATTCATTGGAGAAAGAAAACGCGCTGAAGTATTGCAGCAGGCCGTGATGCTCAAGATGCTTCCGCAGCACGCTACCGGGTGTGTAACCGGTGTCAGAAACAATACCAAGCGGGTAGCTTTTGCTGAGCAGCGCCAGGGTCTCGGCAATATTGGGTGTTGGCACAGGGCCGAGCATAAGACCCAATTCGCCGAATTTCTGTGCTAATGGTTCAAGCTGGGTGGCGGCCAATTTGATGTCGTAATGGTTCAGCACGAATTCAAGTCGTTCCTCCAGAGTTGGCGTCCGTTGTTCACCGTGATAGATGGCGTGAAACCAGGGTTTTGCAGCGGCAAATCCGGCATCGAGATTCTCCGGTGGATTAAAGCCGTTTGCGATCAGGTATTCGTGCATCATCTTCTTGCGGGCGGTCATTGTCTCCCGCTCACGGGTATCATCAACCAGCGTCTGCCAGTAGTCAAAGGTTATCGCGCGCTTCATCAAATCCTTTCAGCGTCTCAAGTTTGTCCTGACACCAAACCAATATAATACATCCTCCACAGGCAGCGAGTTGGAAATGATAGGAGACAACGGCTGCCAGCACTATCCACAACGCTCCTGAAAGCGGATAATAAGTCGATTTTCCTTGACATACTCGTCGATGGTTGCTATGTTAGGCTTGCAGGAAAATGCACCGCGGTCTCAATTGTACCGATGTACCGACCGCCCCAAAATTGTCCGACGGAGAGGTTCTGAATTATGAAAAGAGCTATCGTATTCGCAGTCATTCTGATCTGTACGCCGCTGTGTTTGGCGACGACCATTCATGTTCCCGCCGATCAGCCAACTATTCAGGCTGGCATGGACGCCGCCATGACCGGTGATATTGTGTCAGTGGCACCGGGAAGTTATTCCGAACAGATTAACTTCAAGGGAAAGGGAATCGTCGTTACGTCATCAGACGGACCCGAAGTGACCTTTCTGAATCCATCTGGAACACCCGTGGTCTCCTTTGTCAATAGCGAACCGACCGGCGCGGAAATCAGCGGGTTCACTTTTCGCAGCACTGGAGGTTACCAGCTTGTAAAGATTACCAGTGGTGCCTTGCCCCTAATTCGGGGAAACATATTCACGAATCTAAGCACCGGTGACGTGCTCATCTTCTGCGAGGGATCGTACCCTAGAATTGTTCAGAATCTATTCTATGATAATGAGACGGGTCACGCATGCATCGGTGTTAGTAGTGGTGCCGCTGACATCATTAACAACACCTTTGATAGAAACGGCAGAGGTTTCTATTCCTATGGAAATACGGTTGCCAAAAACAACATTGTTACCAACTCGGCTCAGTACGGCATCTATGGTTCATACTCTGAGTTGAGCTACAATGACGTTTGGAACAACAATTCCAATTATGAAGGCGGAGCTGTCGCGGGAGAGGGATCTATTTCACAGGATCCGCTGTATGTGGATTACGCAAATGGTGATTACAACTTGGAATTTTTCTCACCTTGTGTTGATGCTGGCGATCCCCATGAGAGCTTCAACGATCCTGACGGCACGAGATGCGATATGGGGGCCTTTGCTGATACATTCCAGTATCCTTTTGCTGCCGGAATCAACTTTGGACCACAAGCCCGATCTCGTGTTGTATTCACGTTGACGCCCGAAATCTATTGGACATTTCTGGACACAGCCAGCACATCGCAAGTTGCCTATGAGCTTCAGATCGGCACCGACAAAGACTGGACGTTGGCGGAAATGTGGAACACTGGAACCGTGACTTCTGACTCAGGTCATGTTACTTATGGTGGTTCTTCGCCCACTGACAACACTACCTACTTTCTGCGGCTCAGAGTCTTTAACGGGATTGCCTGGGGTGGATGGGTTGAAAGCTATTTTCGTACTCACGTTCGGCGAACAGTCCACGTGCCGGTTGACTACACGACCATTCAGGCTGCGATAGACGGGGCGCTGGATTGGGACACTATTCTGGTCGCTCCCGGGACGTATTCTGGAGACGTCGATTTTTTGGGCAAATCAATCGTCATGAGGTCGGAAGCCGGCGCAGCATTTACTATTCTTCAAAGTTCCGAAGTGCACTTTACTTCTGGAGAAGACACTACGAGTATTATCGATGGTTTCGGGATCACAGGCAGAGTCCATGGCATCTATATTTCGCAGTCAAGCCCAATAGTGATGAACTGCGACGTGAGTCAGTGTTCCTGGGACGGCGATGGTGGGGGCATATTTGTGCAGGAATCGAGGGCCAAAATCCGCAATAATTCGATTCACGACAATAAAGGCACAGTAACAGGAGGAGGCATATATATCTACAACTGCATTTCGGGATTCGAAATAAGCGGGAATACAATATACAACAACACAGCCCCGCACGGATCCGGCATCGGAGCATTTTCCGGTGGCTTCGCAATGATCTGTCGCAATGTGATTTTCCATAACCAGGGTGACGGAGAATACGCGGCTGGCGTGTATATGGGTGAATGCGAACGCTGCGACATTATCAACAATACCATTGTGGACAACCCCAGGGGAATAACCTGGCTTGCGGAGTCAGGTCTGCACATTCTCAACAACATTGTCGCCCGTAATTCTGGAAAAGGGATTTCCCAGGTGTTTTTGGCTGTCGATCACAACGATGTCTGGGCCAACGGTGGCGGAAACATCCCAGGTACTGACGGAATTTCGGTTGACCCACTTTTTGTCGATGCTGACGAGAATGATTACCACCTGCTTCCCGATTCTCCCTGTATCGATGCAGGCAATCCGGGCACTCAGTACAACGATCCAGATAGCTCCAGAAACGACATCGGCGCGTTCTGGCTGCCGAAGAATTACCCGTTTGGTTTGCACATCAACTATGGCCCGCAGTCTCAAGACAATGTTGTGAGAACATTGGTCCCTGAGATTCACTGGACGTTTGTCGACTCCAGCAATACCTCGCAGACAGCCTACGAATTGCAGGTGGGCACAGATAGGGATTGGACAACAGCGGAAATGTGGAGCACAGGCCAAGTGGAATCCTCGTTTAGCGATGTAATTTACGACGGTTCTCTGCTGCAGAACAGGACAATATACTACCTACGTTTAAGGGTCAACAATGGATATGCCTGGGGCGACTGGAACCATAGCTCGTTCATTGTTCACACCTCCTCGGTTATTCAGGTTCCAACCGAACTTCCAACCATACAGGGGGCAATTGACGCCGCCGTGACTGGCGATACTGTGTTGGCGGCGCCGGGTATTTACCGTGAGCAACTTAATTTCAAGGGAAAGAGGATCGTTGTTACTTCATCAGATGGCTCCCGTGTGACGTTTCTGCAGCAAGCTTACACACCAGCGGTGCAGTTCGTCTCAGGGGAATCGGCAGGCACGGAACTTAGCGGATTCACCATGAAAGTGATCCAAGGAAGTAAACACATCCGAATTTCCAATGGAGCAGAACCCCTAATCCAGGGAAACATCTTCGCGGGTCTGGTTACCAGCGATGTACTCATTTATAGTAGCGATTCACATCCGAAGATAGTCAGGAATCTATTTCGCAAGAACACGGGATATGCGTGCATTGGAATCGAAAACGGAGACGCTGATATCGTCAATAACACATTCGACGGTAATAGCAGGGGTATTTCTTCAAACGGCAATACGGTAGCCAAGAACAACATTGTCACCAATTCGACCGGATCCGGCATCGAGGGCTCGTATTCTGATTTGAGCTATAACGACGTTTGGAACAATCACCCCGACTACGGATACGGAATTGCCGCGGGGATAGGTTCGCTATCGAAGGATCCACTTTACAGAGATCCAACCGGCCACAATTATTGGCTAGAGGTCTCATCGCCGTGTGTTGATGCCGGCGATCCCGATTTCGCATACAATGATCCGGATGGTACCAGAAACGATATGGGAGCTTTCTCCGGCGGATTCGTTTACCCGGTGTGCAGAGAAATCAATTATGGGGCTGAGTCGATGGATAATCTCGTGTTTACCCTAATTCCCGAGATTCACTGGATCTATTACGACACAAGCTCCACTCAGCAGGTGGCTTTCGAAATGGAGGTCGGAACTGACTTGGACTGGACCGTCGCTGAGCTCTGGAATTCGGGGGTCGTGACTTCCACCAATACCGAAATCACCTATTCCGGCTCACCTCTCGTCGACGATTCCACATTCTATCTACGCTTGAGGGCGTACAACGGGTCAAGATGGGGCGAATGGACTGAAGATTATTTCCATATCCATATCATCAAGAGCATTCATATCCCAGCCGATCAACCATCTATTCAAGCCGGAATCAACGCCGCTGTCAATAGGGATACGGTACTTGTGGCTCCGGGCAGCTATTCGGAGAGCATCAACTTTGGCGGGAAAGATATCGTTGTGACAACGGTTGGAGGTCCGGATGTGACCTTCCTGAATCCGTCAGGCACCCCGATAGTGTCCTTTGCCAATGGTGAACCTTCGAGTGCGGAACTCAGCGGGTTCACTTTGCAAAGCACTGGGGGCAGCCAACACATAAGGATCACCAGTTTCGCCGAGCCATTGATTCAGGGAAACATTTTCAAGAATCTGACTACTAATGATGTCCTCATCTACAGTGAAGGGATGCACCCTAGGATCGTGCGGAATCTATTCTACAACAACTCGACCGGTTGGGCATGTATCGGCATTGCCAGTGGCGCCGCCGATATCATCAACAACACGTTTGACGGTAACCGCAGAGGTTTCTACTCTTATGGCTCAACAGTAGCCAAGAACAACATTGTCACCAACTCGTTAGAGTACGGCATTGCCGGTTCATACTCTGAGCTAAGCTATAACGACGTCTGGAAAAACAATCCGGACTATCAAGGCGGAGCAGTCGCTGGAGAGGGGTCTCTTGCACAGGATCCGCTTTACGTGGACTGCACCAACGGTGATTACAGATTGAAAATCACCTCCCCCTGCATCAATAGCGGCAATCCCGATCCCAAATACAATGATCCCGACGGCTCAAGAAACGATATGGGGGCTATTCCATTTCGCGTAAATCATGTCCCGTCGGCAGTTGCGCTCGTCAGTCCGAGCAATACACTTGATACTGCCATTACTACCATTCGCCCGACGTTTTCCTGGACAGCTTCAATTGATCCGGATGTCGATGACACAGTTGGTTATTGCCTGATGATCGCCGTCGATTCAAATTTTGCCTTTGTGCAAATTGTTGCAAATCTGAGTTCAACAAATTACACACTCCCAACCGACTTGCTTTGGGGGCATCGTTATTGGTGGAAAGTGAAGTCGGCTGACCTTTATGGTGGCGTGAATTGGTCGACGCAGGTATTCCATTTCCGCACGATGACGTTGGGTGACGCCAGCAATGACGAAACTGTCAATGTCGTCGATCTTGTCTATCTCGTGAACTACATCTTTTCGGGTGGTCAGCCGCCGATCCCGCTGTCTGCCGGAGATATCAACTGCGACGGGCGAATCAACATTGCTGATTGCGTGTACTTGATAAACTACGTCTTCGTCGGCGGACCGGCGCCATGTGCGAGAGGGAAGTAGAACGCGGCTGAAGTCGCACCTAAGGATGATTGTCTGTTTGCCCGAAGGCAGTTCTCTGGTAGATAGAGCGTTGAGAACGGAGAGGTTCCGAATTATGAAAAGAGCTATTGTATTTGCACTCATTCTGATGTGTGCTCATGTGTGTTTGGCGACTACCATTCATGTTCCCGCCGATCAACCGACCATTCAGGCCGGAATTGATGCCGCGGTGAATGGGGATACTGTGTTGGTGGCTGAAGGACGCTATTATCAAAGGGTCAACTTTATGGGGAAGCGAATCACCGTGGGGAGTGAATTCTTGATTGACGGCGATACGACACATATAGCCAATACAATCATAGACGGCAGTTCTACAGGATATCCCGATACCGATACTGGTAGCGTCGTGAGATTTGTAAACGGCGAAGACACTTCATCCGTTCTGTGCGGCCTATCGATTATCAACGGAAGGGGTACTGTTTGTTGGGGTGGAATCGTGACGGCTGGAGCAGGCATACTCTGTCGGGGATCTTCCGCTCTTATAGCCAATTGCTGGCTTTCAGCTAACTGGGCTATGGCAGGTGGCGGGATTTTCGCCGACGGTGCCGCTGGCACAGTGGTTCGTTCATCGGTATTCAAAGACAATCTTTCTGACTTCGGTGGCGCCATTCAGGGCGGCCCACTTAGACTGGAGAAATGTGTTTTCGCAGGGAACAGAGCCTTGCGGGGAGGCGCATTGTGTATCGGCACGTGTGTAATTGCGGATTGCGAGTTCACGAGCAACAATTCAAGCTCGGGCACTGCAATCTATGCATCCGGTGGTGCGGATACAATTTTGATCGAGCGGTGTGTTTTTTCATATAATCACGCAACCTCTTCTTCCGGCGGTGGGACGATACACACTTCGACCAGAACGAGGTGTGACGTCCGAAATTGCACTTTCTATTCGGATTCAGGCGACTACGCTACAACATTCCTTTCTAGTGGGGAAATAGAAGTCCGTCATTCGATTATAGCTTCATGCGCGGGCGGACCGCCGGTTGTCCAAGAATACTCTGGCGCCGCGCCGACAATTTCGATCTTCTGCACCAATATATTTGGCAATCAGAATGGCAATTGGGTCGGATTGATCGCTGGTCTTGCCGACTCCAATGGCAATATCTCCGCCAATCCTCTCTTTTGCGACACAGCCTCCAGTGATTTCCATCTGCAGGGGAACTCCCCCTGCGCGCCGGGCAACAACAGTTGCGGCGTCTTGATCGGTGCGTTGCCGGTGGCTTGTGGTTGGAATTGCGGAGACATTGATGGCTCAGGGACAGTTAGTATTACCGACGCAGTGCGTCTGATTTTCTACCTTTTTGCCAGCGGTCCTGAGCCATTGGACTCGTCTGGTGGCGATGTCAATCAGGATGGACGACTCAATGTCGCCGATGTTGTGTATTTGATAAATTACATCTTCGTCGGTGGACCAGCGCCGTGTGCGGGAGGTTTGAAATAATGAAAAGAGCTATTGTATTTGCAGCCATCTTGATGTGTGCTCATGTGTGTTTGGCGACGACCATTAATGTCCCCGCCGATCAACCAACTATTTCGGCAGGAATCGATGCGGCAGTCGACGGAGATACGGTGTTGGTGGCGCCGGGGGAGTACTACGATGGCATCCTCATCTATTACAGGTCGATTTATCTCCTAAGTTCAGGTGGCCCGAGTGTGACCGTCCTTTATAACAGCGCGAGCTACGGGCCGCTCATAAATCTGTTCGGTGCTTCATCTCAGGTAAGCGGATTCACGCTTGACGGAAGCTGCTGCGGTTTCAGTTGGGCAGCGATCATAGTCAATAACTTCGCAGAAGCGGTCATTAGCAAAAACGTGTTCCGTGGATTCCACACCGATTATGAAGTCATCCAGATATGGCCGGGGAGGGTTGTAGTTGATCATAATCTCTTCCTTTCGAATGGTGGTACTGCCTGTATAGGCGTTTACATGGGATCGCAGGTAACCATCACTAACAACACGATGGTGGGGAACAACGCCGGAATGCGCCTTGACCTAGGAAACCTGAGTCATGTCCGTAACAATATCATTTGTTCCAGCAAGGGCGCTGGTCTGATGACAGAAAGCCCAGAGCCGTGTGACTGCAATGTCCTGTGGAATAACCATCCGGACTATGCGGATGGCCTCGTTCCATCTCCCCACGATTTCTCCTCCAATCCTCTCTACTGCGACACTACCTCCGGCGACTTCCACCTGCAGAGCAACTCCCCCTGCGCACCTGCCAACAATTCCTGCGGAGCACTGATCGGCGCGTTGCCGGTGGCTTGTGGTTGGAATTGCGGAGACATTGATGGCTCAGGTGATGTCAATCTCGCGGATGCGGTGCGTCTGATTTACTACCTGTTTGTCAATGGTTCGGAGCCTCTGGACTTGTCTGGTGGCGATGTCAATCAGGACGGACGGCTCAATATCGCGGATATTGTGTACTTGATAAACTACGTCTTCGTCGGCGGACCGGCGCCATGTGCGACGGGGGAGTAGATCGCTCTCTCAAGATCAGTAACATCTTGCCTTAAGCTAGAAGCCTTGCGTATCTTTACATGATGCGCAAGTGCTTGGTTACTATTCCCGCCTTTAATGCAGCGAAATCGCTGAGTGCATTGATTTCCCAAGTTAAACAGTTGTTTTCCGATTTCGACGTTCTGATCGTTGACGACGGATCCGTCGATGAATCAGGAAAGGTCGCTGGCAGTGCCGGGGCAATTGTCCTTACACACGATTGCAATCGCGGTAAGGGAGAGGCACTCAAGTCCGGCTTCGCCTATGCCGTCGCGCATGACTACGATGCGGTCATCACGCTTGATGCCGACCTCCAACACGATCCGACCGAAATCCAAAACTTCCTGAATGCTTGCTCGGATGATCGAACGATTCTGGTTGGCATACGGCGGCGCGATAAGGCAATGCCCTTTGCGCGCAAGGTATCCAACTCGTTGACGTCGTTTGTGTCGTCAATCTTCTGTGGTGTTCGCATCCTCGACAGCCAGTCGGGTTATCGTCTGATACCGACGGCCATTCTGAAAAACATCACGTTGTCATCCTCCCGCTTTGATTTGGAACCGGAGTTGCTAATCAAGGCTGCGCGCGCGGGGTATGATGTCAAATCGGTAGAAATCAGCACGATATACAACGCCGGTCGCAGTTGGATCAACCCGCCAATCGACACGATTAGGTTCTTGATAATGCTGGCGAAATCGCTATTTTGGTGACCCATGTTGGCGCTACTTACTAACGACGACGGATTTCAAGCCGAAGGATTATTGCGCCTGCGCAAGGAGATCGCCAAAGTGTGCGACGTGATGGTCGTGGCGCCGGTTGCGGATCAGTCGGCGGCCGGGCACTCGTTGACACTGCAGCGCCCCCTGCGGCTGAACGAAATCAGCGAGGGCTACTACAGTGTCGATGGTACCCCCACCGACGCCGTAATGGTCGCCGTGCACGGTATCCTCAACAACAAGCTCCCCGACATTCTCATCTCCGGCATCAACCGTGGTCCGAATATGGGGGATGATGTCACTTACTCCGGTACGGTTTCGGCGGCGTTTGAAGGAGCGATTCTGGGGATTCCTTCGATCGCGGTCTCCTCGGTGCCGTTTGATGATATCGACTATGCCGCGATGGC
>CAIYYT010000258.1 GCA_903930455.1 uncultured bacterium
AAGAGCACCTTCTTCCTGAATCGTCTCCATCACACGCAAGTCAGCTTTCGTTTCGGCGTCCGTGTAGTAGTCTACCTTGTCTTCCTTGACGTACGCTTTCTTGCCTTGCCAGTCGAGCTCCATCACTTGAAACTGGTTGCCGAGATGTATGTAAATCGCCTCGGGATGTATCAACATCGGCGCAGCGAAATAATCCACCTCACCGATCACGCGGTTGTTATCGCTCGTATTCAAGATCACAAAATTCTCCGGTGATGCCGACCGCAGCGACACTTCAGTTGCCGGATAGATCTCCGATGACCAATGCCAGCGATCTCCGGAAAACCGCAGTATGCCTTTGCTCTGCAAGTATTCGAGTATTTCCTCGGTAGTCTCGACGCCGAAGTTCTCATTCTTCTGAAATGGCAACTCGAACGCCGCGCATTTTAAGTGTGACGTCAAAATCACGAAGTTGTTCGGATCGACAATCCCCATCTCGGACGGCGAGCCGAAGAAGTAGTCAGGATTGTTGACGACATATTGATTCAGCGCTGAGCTGGATGCTACCATGATCGACACACTTATGCCCCCCTTGCGTCCCGCGCGCCCTGCCTGTTGGCGCGTCGAGGCGACGGTGCCGGGATAGCCGGTGATGATTGAAACGTCGAGCGTGCCAATATCAATTCCCAACTCCAGAGCATTCGTCGCTACCACCGCTGTGATTTCCCCCGACTTGAGTCCGCGCTCAATGGCGCGCCTCTCGTTCGGCAGATAGCCACCTCGGTAACCCTCAACGCGCGCGCCTTGGCAATCGCGCTTGAGATAGATCAGCAGCAGCTCGACCATCAAGCGGTAGGGGGCGAAGACGATTGTCTGGACCCTGTTGGTGATGAAGCGCTGCGCGATGCGACCAGCTTCCTTCAGCGATGATTTGCGTATCCCCAGTTGACTGTTGATGACCGGAGGATTGTAGAACACGAAATGCTTTTCCCCCGATGGCGCTCCGTTTTTGTCGACCAGCGTCATCGGACGACCGGTAACATTTTCCGCCAGTTCTTTGGGGTTGCGGATCGTAGCCGAGCAGCAGATGAACTGCGGCGCGGAGCCATAGAAGCGGCAGATCCGATCCAACCGCCGAATCACATTCGCCAGATGAGAACCAAACACACCACGATAAGTATGGATTTCGTCGATCACGATGAACTTCAGATTTTCGAATAGCTTGATCCACTTGGTATGATGTGGCAGGATACCCGTGTGCAGCATATCGGGGTTGGTTACGACGATATGCCCGGCCTTGCGAATCTTGCGCCTGATCTCTGCCGGAGTATCACCATCAAAGGTGAACGTGTTGATTTCGAGTTTGAGATCCTCGATGACGCCGTGCAACTCGAGCATTTGATCCTGCGACAGCGCCTTGGTAGGGAAGAGGTACAGCGCCCGCGCCTCCGGTTCCGCGATTGTCCGCGCCAATATCGGCAGGTTGTAGCAAAGCGTCTTGCCCGATGCTGTCGGTGTAACGACGGTTACATTCTCGCCACGTTGAACCGCATTGAAGACCTCCGCTTGATGACAATAGAGTTTGTGAACACCGCGCTTGTTAAGTGACTCTTTCAGCAGTGCCGGAACCGAGGCGGGGAAATCAGCATAGACGGCTGGCTTTGGCGGTTCGACATGCCACTCGGTGACGTTGCGCATGAAGCTGTCATCGGAACGCAACTGGTCAAGAACTTGCGAAACCGTCAGCACTTTACATTACTTTCATGTATGTGCGACGGCAGATATCGCAGAATTTCTCTGATTTCTGATCGATGTCGAACATCTCATCGGAATTGTACATCACACACTTGGGATTGCGGCAATAGGGGATCGAGAACAGCGCGCCCACGACACGGGTCGCTTCCTTGACGAGACGCTGATAAATCAACTTCTCATCGTCCGGCAGGCCATAGAACTGCTGCTTGAGATGGAAGAGTGATACCAGTCCCGTACCCCCGACGGTATCGACATCCGACACCAATACATGGTGCCGCGCGTTGTAGATATCATCTTCGATTACGCCGAGGATCCTCTCCTTTTCCGTTGCCTTGAGCAGTTCCATCTTTTGCAGGATCATTGTCGAGAAATACTGTCCTTTGATCAAATCATACGCTTCGTTGGGTATCTTGATCCCCTGCAGAATGTCGACGGAATACCCGAACCGGCTGGAAAGAGTGCTCGAAAGCTTGTTAATCTGGAAGTAGTCGACATCTCCCAGAGGCACGATCACTATCTTGGCCCGTTGTCGTTTCATGTCATCTCAAAGAATCTTGAATCTGTCCCATCCGGTGAGACCTTAATACGAATCGGCTTGGCGCAACGCGGACACCAGCCCACGAATGCGGTCCGCTGCTTGTTCAAATAGATGCGGCCATAAACCTTGCAGCATTTGAACACCACGCCGAGAAATGGCCGCTCATCCCTCTTATCCATGTCGCAGATGCTTCAACACTAATCGCTCCGGTCGCGGCGGTTGATCGGAGAATGTCAGACAACTGATGAAGTCTCGGTCAAAGCCAGCCAGTTTCGCCTGCTTTTGTGCGTAACCCGTTCCGAGCGGTTGACCTGCCGACACTTCGCTCCCCATCCGCACCACCAGTTCGATTCCCGCCAACGGATCAACCCGGTCTGTAACGGCAGACCGACCTGCTCCCAGCTTGCCGGCGAGATATCCCAGCCGGTCCGTGGCCATCGATTTAATGTATCCTGACCGTGGCGATTTGACAACCGATTTGTGGGCGCGACGGATGAGACTATCAGGTTCTTCGATTGCCTTTGCCTGACCGCCGCAAGCGGACACATAACGCAGGAACGACTCATAAGCTCGTCCAGATTTGAGTTCCTTCTTTAGTACTCTCCTGGCGCTCGCAACATCCTTCTCGACTCCCGCCAACAGTAGCATCTCGGCAGACAAATCTAAAGTCAAAGCGAGGGTATCTGCCGGTCCCTCGCCGCGGAGAGCGTCCACTGTTTCGGAAATTTCAAGGAAGTTGCCGATCATTCTGCCGGTTGGCTGGCTCATGTTCGTGATAACCGCGCTTGCCGGCAGCGCAGCGTCTCTTGCAACTGCCAGCAGAGCCAGAGCGAGTTGTTGCGATCGCTTCCTTGTTTTCATGAAAGCGCCGGAGCCTGTCTTGACGTCAAAAAGAATGCCGTCCGATTTGAGAGCTAACTTTTTGGACATGATGCTGGCGACAATCAACGGTATCGATTCAACCGTGCCGGTGGCATCGCGCAGGGCATAGATCTTCTTGTCTGCGGGAGCGATTGTGCTCGTCTGGCCGGAAATCGCGAAATGATGCTTTTTGAGCAGTCGTGCAAACTCAGAACGGGAATGGAATACGCGCATGCCGGGTATTGATTCCAATTTGTCGAGCGTACCGCCGGTGTGACCAAGACCGCGACCGGAGAACATACCAACGGCCACACCGCAATTCGCCAGCAGCGGCGCCATCGTCAATGACAGCTTATCTCCCACGCCGCCGGTCGAGTGTTTGTCAAGCAGGGGACGATCAAGCCCCGGCACTTTGACGATTTCACCGGAGTGCAGCATAACCCGCGTCAACGCCGTCGTCTCTGCAGCAGAAAGACCGTTGATAAAGGCCGCCATCAGAAATGACGACATCTGGTAGTCTTGGATGTCCCCCTTGGTGAAACCATTGACGAGGAACGTGATCTCGTCTTCAGATAAATCGCCGCCGTCCCGTTTGGTGGCGATCAATTCGTAGATGCTTTTCATCGACCGCTCTTCAACTCCTCGATGATATGCGCGCCGGCACTGGTGCCGATTCGTGAAGCGCCGGCCTCGATCATCGCCAGCATCTGCTGCAATGTGCGAATGCCTCCGGAAGCTTTGACACCGATCTTGCGACCGACTGTCTCAAAGAGCAGAGTCACATCCTCGACAGTCGCCTGAGCAAACATCCCCGTCGACGTCTTGACAAAATCAGCGCCGCAGTCGGCCACGATCTTGGCAGTTGTGATTTTCTCCTCGCGAGTCAGCAGCGTAGTCTCTATGATGACTTTGAAAGTAGTATTATGAGAAAGCGCCTTGCGAACGCCGACAATATCTCTTTCCACCAGCCCAAAATCGCCCGATTTGATAGCGCCGATGTTGGCGACCATATCGATTTCTTCCGCGCCGTAGTTTTCGTCTTCCTGCGCCTCATAGATTTTGACCTCGGTAGTCGTAGCTCCCAATGGAAATCCCGTAACACTCCCCACACGCACGCCCGTTCCTTCGAGCAATCCCCGACACAGTCTGACATAAGCCGGATTTATGAAGATCGCTTTGTAGTGATATCGCGCGGCTTCCTGGCAAAGCTTCTCAATTTGCTCGGCTGTTGTCTCAGTCTTTAATAAAGCCGCATCGATGTAACCGGCGAGGTCGATTTCGCTCTTGATTCGGCTTGGCAAGTTGTCGCGATTTTTGTCATCTGGCACAGACATTTTCCTTCCTATGCCCCGCGAACAAAGGTACGATTTTAACGGTAGGTGGGAATCACTTTTTTCGGGCGAACGGTCTCGGATACAGCTTCTTGAGAGTCGTCTTCTGGACTTGCCCTTCTGAATTTACCAG
>CAIYYT010000259.1 GCA_903930455.1 uncultured bacterium
TGACAATTACTTCACGATAGCCGCCTGCGTCCAGGCGGAAATCAAGATCGAGCGATCAAGGTTCATCGGCACGGCACTGCCCGTTTCGTCCAAGACTGCCGCAGAGGAGGAATATCATCTTCTTCAGAAGAAATACCATGACGCCACGCACAATTGCTTTGCCTATGTAACCGGCAAGAACTTGGATAACGTTTTTCGTTTTTCTGATGATGGCGAACCTTCCGGTACAGCCGGCAAGCAGATATATGAAACCATCCAGTCGCGCAAACTCACCGATATTCTGGTTGTGGTAACACGCTATTATGGGGGCGTCAAGTTGGGTACCGGCGGACTAAGTCGTGCCTATCGTGAGGCGGCAAATGCGGCACTGGATCAGGCAGCGGTTGTCGAATGCTTTCTGATGCAAACCTGCAAACTGATCTTCGCACATGAGCAGGTTTCCGCCGTAATGAAAGTAATGTCTGATTTCAATCTGAAGCCGATCGAAACACACTACGGTGAGGAAGTGGAATTGACCGCGACAATCCGCCTGGGACTCTTTAAGCAATTTCGTCTGGCGGTTATTGATCGAACTCACGGCAAAGCTATCGTCGAATCTATGGGAGGGGCGCATGATTGACTGGCTGATCAACCTCGACACCCAATTGTTTCTCTTCTTCAATAATGCTCTTGCTAATTCGATCTTCGACCGGGTAATGCCGATCATCACCAACGACTGGGTACTGCGCGCAGTTTTTTTGATCATTGTCGTCTTGCTGCTAATCTTTGGCAAAAAACAGGGGCGAGTCGCGGCGCTGCTTTGTGTAGTCGCGGTTGTGCTCGCTGACCAAGTCTCTTCGCATCTAATCAAACCTATGATCGCAAGAGTGCGTCCTTGCCATATCGTTCCGGACGTTCATCTGCTGGTAGCCTGTTCGCAAGGGCTGTCGTTTCCGTCTTCGCATGCCGCCAACTCCTTTGCGACAGCCGCTCTGATCTCGCTTTCCTATCGCCGACAAATCTGGTTGTACCTGACCATTGCCGCGATCATCTCTTACTCGCGCATCGCAGTCGGTGTACATTATCCGTTCGATGTGTTGGCTGGGGCCCTTGTCGGCGTGCTCTGCGCAACAGCAGTGTTTGCTGCCTATCAATATGTCGGCGCATGGCTCGACAAGAGAAAAGCCTGACAATCCGCAGTTTAGACTGCCCGGATCTTGCGTCGGTCGTTGACCTGACTGATCGGAAAATCTTTCCCAATTGACACGCGAAATCAAGGTTTGCTTCTGGCCGCCTTGCTCGTAATTCGTTCACTATCAACGAACTCGACATCTAATCACAAGAGGGCATTAAGTTTGCATTGTTTGAAACGGAAACGAATGTCATGGAAGGCGTGAGTTTGCAAAATCGGACGAATGTTAGTCAGAAACCAGAGTTGCTTTCGATTCACCGTTCCCGTTGTGAAGTCGCTTCACCACAAAGTGCCCAGACGGGAATTCGGGTGTGTCGATGAGAGCTGTGATTCTGGCCGGCGGACAGGGAGCACGACTACGCCCCTACACAACGATACTGCCTAAGCCGCTGATGCCGGTCGGCAACTATCCGATTGCAGAGATCATAGTCCGTCAGTTACGATACTACGGCATCGAAAACATTACCTTTGCGGTCGGATACCTTCACCAGCTTATCGAAGCCTACTTCGGCGACGGTTCTCGCTGGGGTGTCAAGATAGACTACCTGTATGAAGAACGTCCGCTCGGAACGGCCGGACCGTTAGCTCGGTTGGACAAATTCGACGAGCCTTTGATTGTGCTCAACGGTGACATCCTGACCGATCTAAACTTTGCCGATTTCTACCAAGCGCATCTGGCATCGGATAGCGATATCACAATTGCATCCTTTACCAAGAAGATAAACATCGACCTCGGCGTGATCAAAACCGACGCGGCGACGGCCGTCGTCGACTATATCGAGAAGCCGCAGTATTCGTTCCAAGTCAGCATGGGAGTCTATGTCTTTTCGCCGACCGTCGTTCATTTCATCCCGGAAGACCGGCATTTCGATTTTCCCGACTTGGTCAAGGCTCTGATTTCGGCGCACCGGCGTGTCGAAATATGTCCGCTCGAAGGCCTCTGGCTCGATATCGGGCGCACGGAGGATTACTTCAATGCCGCGGACGTTTTTGAACGCTATCGTTCAGTTCTGCTGCCGGCATTGGCGCCATCGATGATGGCGGATATCCCGCTCAGCGTGGATGTGTCACCATGAGTAGTCGAAAACGCTGACAGACGACAAGGTGAGTAGCATGGAAACGGCGATTTTCAAGAAGTACGGGTTCCGAATAATGCGAAAGCTGGACACGTTCAAAGCACTGGTTCCACTGCCCCAACCGCAGGAAGCGGACTTTCTCAACGAGATGCAGATTGCCGATCCCGGCGCTCTCCTCGATGCTTTCCCGCAGATCTTTGACGGGTGCCGTTCTGAGTCAAATCTGCGGACGCTGCGTCAGGATTATCCGGAGATGTGGCAGCGTCTGGAGCGACAGGCACGCGGTTCTTTGCAGCACCAATTCGATTTGCTCGGTTCCCGCTTGTTCAACCTGGGTGAAGACATCGACTGGTCACTTGATTTCAAAAGCGGGAAACGCTGGGAGCTTCGCGACTATCGCCTGCAGAAGCTCGTCGATCTGCGTGACGACTCCGACGTCAAAGTGCCGTGGGAACTGTCGCGCTGTAATCATTTTCCGCAATTGGCATTGTCATTCCTGCTGACCAACGACCACTCTCTTGCGATCGAATTCGAGAATCAGGTCAGCTCGTGGCGCGATGGCAACCCGTTTGAGCGGAGTATCAACTGGACCTGCGCCATGGAGACCGCCTTCCGCTGCATCAATTGGCTTCTTGCATACCGCATGTTTAGTGAGCAGCGGCGGTTCGGAGAGGAATTCAAGCGGACACTGGCAATTGAGCTATACAAGGGGGGGCGCTTCATCCGCAGCAATTTGGAACACTCAGGTCTTGGCTTCAATAGCAATCACTATCTCGCCGATCTGGTGGGGCTGCTGTACCTTGGCGAGTTGTTCAAGACCACATCATATGGACAGGAATGGCGCGTCTTTGCGCTGGCGGAACTCGAGAGGGAAATCCAGCACCAGATCAATGCTGACGGACTTGACTACGAGTCGTCACTCCCCTACCACGGCCTTGTGACGGAGATGCTGCTTTATGCATATCTGCTATCCCAACACAGCGACTTCTGCTTTACCGAAATTTTCGAAACCTCGTTACAACGAATGCTGGCGAATCTGACGCTGTTCACGCAGGGTGACGGAACGATAATGCCTTTTGGTGATGGCGATGACGGAAGATTGGTCAAGATCTACGGCCGAGAACCGCGCGATTTCCGCGATCTGATTGCCATCGGCGGAGTGCTTTTCGGCACGCCTCGACCATCTGACATGGGATCAGTTCCCGAGCGATTGCTCGTATTCGACCCTCAGCATGCGGAGTATCAAGAAAACAAAGCGATCGAGCCGCAACCCACATCATTCTACTACGCCGATTCCGGCATCTGTCGACTTTGTTCGCATGATCTGACGATACATTTCTTCGCAAACTCCGTTGGCACGGCTGGGCTGGGCAATCATAAGCACAATGACGTTTTGAGCTTTACACTCGAGTGTCGCGGTAAGCCGATCCTGATTGATCCGGGCACTTTTGTTTACAGCGCGGACGAGCAAGAACGCAATCGCTTCCGGTCTACGTTGAGTCACAACACGGTAGCCGTTGACACTTATGAGCAAAACCGAATGGTAGGCGGACTGCTGTTTATGCTTCGGCGCGACAGTCGCCCAGAGGTGGTCCAATGGGAGAGTAACGAGCTACACGATCTGGTGGTTGCCGAAAACGACGGTTACTGCCGCTTTGACGACCCGGTGATACATCGCCGTTCTTTGTTCCTGCACAAGGATACGCAGGTGCTGCTAGTGCGCGACGAACTTATCGCTCAGGGAAGACATAGGCTTGATTTCAATTTTCATTGTGATAGGGCAAGAATTACTCTGCTTCACCACGACCTGATCCGGTTGCAGCCGGATGGCGGCCAAGTCTCCGTTCTGATGTCTTGCTGCGAATCGCGATTGCAGCTTGGCATCACAAGCAACTTGGTATCGCCGTCATACGGTGTGGCTCATGCGGGCATTGTCGTAGCCGGTAGCGTTAAGACCATGCTGCCTTTTACGGCTCTGTTTGCCTTCATGCCAATGACGGAGTTGGATCCGGCCGACGTCGGTGAGCAGATTGCGGCCGCTCGACGAGCGGCCCAATGGTGAGCGGGTAGCAGTGCCGAACACTGCTGATACAATGACTTGCGGTCAGTTGTTGCCACTCTAGGGACTGCAACAAGGGAGCGCCTGACCATCACGCAATCACAGCAACATCCCGACAACTGATCTTCCGCCTTCACTTTCGCGCAATTTCCATCAACATGGAGCCGTATTATATATTGTAGCTGTCGATATCTATTAACTGCTGCTGAAGGACAACGAAAAGCGGTTGTAATGCGACTTCGGATGTGTGTAATTTGCGCGTATGGTTCGATCGCGATCTCGCTGATAATAGCGACTTCACCATGTGGCCAAGCAGGAAAGACTATGAACGAGCAGGATAAGGATCCTTATTATCATCAACGCCTGCAAATGGTACAAGTACAACTTGCTGCGCGCGATATCACAAACACGAAGGTGCTCGACGCAATGGCGAAAGTGCCGCGCCACCAGTTTGTGCCCACTCAATATCGCAGCGAGAGCTACTACGACGGTCCTCTGTCAATCGGTTTGGGTCAAACGATTTCCCAGCCGTATATTGTGGCGTTAATGACACAACTGGCGCATATTGATTCGACTTCGAAGGTCCTCGAAATTGGCACCGGCTCCGGATATCAGGCGGCTGTTCTGGCATCACTGGTCGATCACGTATACACCATAGAAATAGTGGAACCGCTTTGTTGTCGTGCGGAATCGACCTTGACGCAACTCGGATACAGCAATGTCTCGGTTAAGTGCGGAGATGGTTATCGAGGTTGGCCGGAAGCAGCGCCCTTCGACGCTGTTATAGTGACGGCAGCGCCCGACCACGTACCACAACCACTGATTGATCAGTTGAAGGTCGGCGGACGAATGGTGATCCCTGTCGGAGCCCACAATCAGGATCTTTTGCTAATCACCAAAACCGAGAATGGAAGTGTATCCAAAGCGGTCATACCTGTACGCTTTGTGCCAATGACGGGAGAAGCTGAGAAACAATAACAAAGGCAGTCGAATTCGGCCTGTTATTGTTCCCGCCAATCATCTGCGAAACAAACCAGAAGAAGTCGCGGAGCGTGGTATTTGACCAACCCGATGCGGGCTTGGCGCCTGCAATCGATGCTGGTGGGGAACACAAGGAAACCTTCACTCTAAGCTTACAATGTGAGAGACAGTGCTTTCCTCAGGGAATCGACTTGCAGTGTATCATTGCGGTCCAGGGCTTCGATCAGCATGCGCTCGCTCTCTGTCTCGGCCGACTGCGAATTCTTAACCAGATTGACTAATACCGCCCGCCCAATTTCGCGCTTACCCAATTCAAGAGCAAACAAGGCATAATTGAGCTTGTGCCAATCGGTCAGAGAACCGGCTTGTGTCATGGCCATTGACATCAAGGTCCATGCCGAATCAAGTTCTCCCTGCTTACGTTTGACAGACCCCAGAGCAAAGGTCGGCAAGTTCTGGTAGCCGTAGGTTCTCACATAGGCATCGAGCACCACTTCTTCGTCCCAACTCCATCCGGCATTGTGAAACATGCGAGAAACAATAAGAAGTTTTTGGGGAGATATTACAAGTTTGTTCCAGTTGTCTTTGAGCAACTCTGCCGCCTCAATTCTTTTTCCGGCATTCATCTTGCTCACAGCCAATATATAGCTTTGTTCCTGGTTTTCCGGGTGCTTGCTCAGGTAGAGTTCCAAAGTGCGGTCTGCCTCGTAAACGTCATGATAAATATTCCCTGTTATCGTTGTCCATGACAATAATCGATAACCTTCGTAGTACGATAGCGAATTGTGTACGTCCTTCCTCATGACGCCCTTGACAAACTCATAAGATGTGTCCCGATTCGAGTTGAGATACACCCAACTTCCGGTGTGAAGCAAGCCGAATAGAAGCAAAGGGAAGAACACACTGTAAGCAATACTGCGATTCTCCCGAAGTTGACGGCTGAGGCACGACAGCAGGAGTGCTGAGACTGGAGCAGCGGCAATGCTTAGTAGGTCCCAGTCGCGTATAGCGCCGATTTTGGGGTCGACCAGAACCGTGAATAGGAGAGCCGGCACCAGCGCTACGAAGAAGAAGCCTCTTTGAGGAAGGACTCGAACCCACCGGGTCAGCAGCAGCGGCAGCAAGATGGGCGAGCTACGCAGGAGGATATTGACGACATCAAGCAAGTGATTTGAAGAGAATAGGTGATATGGATTGTCCTTGGTGGGAATAAAGGGAACAAAGGTGTGACCGAGGAGTCCCGTTAAGTAGAGATACATCAGGCCAACCAACGCTACAATAACCCCCAGAATTGCAATTCTCATTCTCGCTCTTTGCGAAGGCATCTTGTGATAGAACTGGTAGAACAGCGCGGGCACGAAGACAGCAGACGCAAAATGAAAGCCGATAGCGAAAAGCAGGAACATCACCGAAGAGACACTCACCCGGTTCTTTCGAAAGTCCCGGCTGGCGCTAAGCAGATAGAGAAAGCTGAATACAAATGAATAGGTGTAGTTCTCCACGTAACCGGCAAAGAACTGAATCGAGCCGAAGCTAAGCACAGCCGCCAGCAATAAGAACCCATCACGCTTGTCTTGAGTCTGCAGATACAGCCCGAACAGAAACACTAGTCCGGCCATACCGGCACCAATACGAATACCGATCAGAGCAGCCTCAGTACTCCGTCCAAAGGGCATGGACAAGAGCGAGTTGACCAGATAGTTCAAAGGTTCAGTCGGAGAATAGATTTTCCGGGCCGCGACATCTGAGAGCAACATATAGCCGTCACCGAGCAAATGATTGCGGGATGTAAGGATAGAGAGTGTTAGCAGCAGCAATGCCATCAGAGCCAACAACGCTACACCGGTCGTTCGCTGCGACAATCCTTCAAATGTTGCCGCTAACCTGCGACCGAGCCTAGCGGCAATCTGCGGAACAATCGCCACCAACAGCAGACTGACACCAAGCAGTCTGATCGGGAGACCAAATGCCTGCCAAGAGTCGGCGACCCAGAAAGGACTGTCCTTCGCGAGGGAAACTAACATACAGAATACCGCCAGCACTCCGATGCCGACATTGAGAATCAAGCAAGAGGTTTTGTCAGGAGGATTCGTCAAGGTATTGCCTGAGCACATATCTTCGATGTGGGTCACCGTTCCAAGGACGTTGAGTATTCCACGATTCGTTCAGGATAGATCACACGTACACACTTGTATTCGTGTTCAAACATAGTAGCCAGTGGCCAGAAAGAAAAGACTTCCTTTTCCCTGCGACTCCGCGCCAGGAACACAGCGCTCGCCAATCTAAGTGCTACAAGTGCCAGCCTAAAAGAAAAAGCCCCGCAGTAAGCGGGGCTTCTCAAGGCGTAAGTGAGATCACTACTACTTCTTCTTCGTCTTGTCGGTTTTGCCTTCCAGGCGCTCCCGGATCGCGACCTGTGCCGCCGCCAAACGAGCAATCGGCACGCGGTACGGTGAGCAGGAGACGTAATTGAGACCCGTACGATGGCAGAAGCCGATTGATTCCGGATCACCGCCATGCTCGCCACAAATGCCTGTCTTAAGGTGCGGTTTTACTGCTCTCCCCTTCTCCACCGCCATTTTCACCAATTGCCCGACTCCAACCTGATCGAGAGTGACGAATGGGTCGTGAGCGAGAATACCCTTGTCAAGGTAGAGGCGCAGGAACTTGCCCGCATCATCGCGTGAGAATCCCATTGTCATCTGGGTCAGATCATTGGTGCCAAAACTGAAGAAGTCGGCTTCCGGCGCGATTTCGTCGGCGGTCAGCGCCGCACGCGGGATTTCGATCATGGTGCCTACCAGATATGGAATCTCGATTTTATACTTGCGTGTCATCTGCTCGGCCACACGCGTAATGATTTCCTTCTGATTAACAAGTTCCGTGCGTTGCCCAACCAACGGCACCATGATCTCCGGAAGAACGCGTTTGCCATCGCGAATCAACTCGGCGGCCGCCATAAAGATCGCCTTAACCTGCATCTCGGTGATCTCGGGATAGGTGATGCCCAGTCGGCAGCCACGATGTCCCAGCATCGGATTCTGTTCGTGCAAGTCGTCGATGCGATCAATGAGCTTCTTGAGACGCACAACCTCATCAGCCTTTCCCGACTCAGCCTCAGCCTCCTGTATCTGTTTTAGGACATCCTCTTTCTTGGGAAGAAACTCATGCAATGGCGGATCGAGGGTCCTGATCGTGACCGGCAGTCCTTCCATCGCTTCGAAGATCCCTTTGAAGTCGGCCTTCTGGAAGGGCAGCAACTTATCGAGCGACGCTTGACGTTCGTCCTGCGTGGTAGCAAGAATCATTGCTTGAACATGCGGCAGACGGTTCTTGCCAAAAAACATGTGTTCGGTGCGGCAAAGCCCGATACCCTGAGCGCCAAATTTGCGCGCCAGCGCCGCATCATTGGGCGTGTCGGCATTGGTGCGAATGCCA
Source organism: uncultured bacterium (assembly GCA_903930455.1). Classification (GTDB taxonomy): domain Bacteria; phylum Zixibacteria; class MSB-5A5; order CAIYYT01; family CAIYYT01; genus CAIYYT01. The sequence continues at coordinate 8,726 of CAIYYT010000259.1, forward strand.
ATCGAGCGCGCCTCATCCGCCCACGTCATAAACAAGCCGAACTCGCCGGAGAGTTCCGGATCGATCGTCGGTACCTCGCCTAGCATCACTTCGCCGGTCGTGCCATTGATCGTGATGATCTCTTTGTCTTTTACCACCAAAGTACCGACGGCAAACTGCCTGCGGGCCTCGTACACCCGAATATCCTCGCATCCGGCGACGCAAGGCTTGCCCATACCTCGGGCGACGACGGCGGCGTGAGAGGTCATACCTCCACGTGCGGTAAGCACCCCCTCGGCGGCGATCATGCCGGCGATATCATCGGGATTGGTTTCGGTTCTAACGAGAATCGTCTTTTCACCACGCTCCGCGAGACGGACGGCTTCATCAGCATGGAAGACAACCTTGCCGGAGGCCGCACCGGGTGACGCTGACAACCCGCGAGCGATCACTTCCACCGGAGCATGTGGGTCGATGCGAGGATGAAGCAACTGGTCAAGCTGCTCCGGCTGAACA
>CAIYYT010000260.1 GCA_903930455.1 uncultured bacterium
AGCCACCTGTCGCCATCCCCGCATTACCGGTAGGATTGACAAAAACCCTGCCATCGGGCGAGGCTATCAATGTAGGAGCCCCCTTCAGAAGCACCACCTTGCCAACCTCTTTTGCAAAAGCCGTGGCACAGCCAAGTCGATTAGCCTGGATTACCTCGATCGGTTTGCCACTCAGGCGGGCAAATTCGCCCACGTGAGGGGTCAGCACCAGATCCGCTGGGCATTCACGCAGTAGTTCCGGTTTGCCGGAGAAGGCGAACAGCCCATCTGCATCCAAAATGGCCGGTTTGGCCAACTTGGCGATCAACCGACGGAATAGCTCCATCGTCTCATTATTTCGGCCGACTCCCGGACCAAGACAGACAGCGTCCGCAGCGGCGATAGCTTCGAGGATCACTCCGTGGGCTCTGATCGCCAGACATCGGCGATTCTTGATTTCCGCCAATGGCTTAGTCATGGCTTCGGTTAGTTTAATCTCAAGGATGTCATTCAAGCTCTTGGGGGCACCCACCGTAACAAGCCCAGACCCTGACTTGACGGCAGCTTCGGCTGCCAAAGTGGCAGCTCCGGTCAGACCAACCGAACCAGCAATGATAAGCAGCTTGCCACAATCCCCCTTGTGCGATGTCGGTTTGCGGTCCGGGATCATCTGCTTGACCTCGCCCGCGGTGGTGAGGTTGACGAGGATTTCTTCCCCAACGACCGCCTCTATTGGCATGCCGATATCAATGATCTTGATCTGTCCGCATTGTCCCCGACCGGGATAGAAGTACTGCCCGATCTTCGGGAGTGCCAGGGTCGCAGTATGGGTGGCTTTGATGCAGGCGCCGGTGACCCCACCGGTATCGTTGTCTAAACCGGAAGGTGTGTCAATCGCAAGGATCGGTATGCCGCTGGAGTTCAGGTAGTCGATGATCTTGGCAATTCCCGGTTCAACTTGTCCATGGAAGCCAGTACCAAAGATGCTATCAACAATCAAGTCGATTCCCGAAAGAATCGGCAGTGCATCTTGTGCTCCGATCTTGGTGATGCGAAGTCCAATCTGCTCAATTTTTTGGAGATTGACCAGCGCATCGCCTTCAATTTGGCTGCGCTCTGCCAATAGGAACACCTGGACTGTAGCTCCCCAAGTATGGAGGTAACGGGCAACGACATAACCATCGCCGCCATTATTGCCGCGTCCGCAGAAGATGGCAACGCGCCTGCCTTTGGTCTCGCCGCTAAAGATATCTTTGATAAGATGGGCAATGCCCCGACCGGCATTTTCCATTAGCTCCAGTCCGGGTATGCCAATTTCTTCGATTGCCCGCCTGTCAATAGCGCGCATTTGCTGAGCAGACACCAGTCTCATTGCGACGGCAACTTGCTCTCTTTTTTGCGCCCAGCAAAAGCAATCTCAAATACTTGTTCGATACGATCGACAAAGTGAAAGCGGAAATGCGACTTGATCTCTTTCGGAAGATCCACCAGGTCTCTCTCGTTTTCGGCCGGCAGGATGATCTCCTTGAAGCCATAGCGTAATGCCGCCAGACATTTCTCTTTTAGTCCGCCAATGGGTAGCACCATGCCACGCAGTGTGATTTCGCCGGTCATGCTCAGTTTTGGGCGCACGGGACGTTTCGTCAGCATTCCCACCAAAGCGGTAGCGATGGTAATGCCTGCCGACGGCCCATCCTTGGGAACAGCTCCAGCCGGGACGTGAACGTGGATGTCTGTCTTTTCAAAAAATGTCGGGTCGATGCCAAGCTCTGCGGCCTTTGAGCGGACGCAGGATAGCGCCGTCTGCACTGATTCTTTCATGACGTCCCCGAGATGGCCGGTCAGGGTCAAACTTGACTTACCCGACATCTGTGTGACTTCAATGTAGAGAATGTCGCCTCCGGTGGAAGTGTAGGCCAAACCCGGTACTACTCCGATTTCACCCTGACGAGGCAGCTTGTCGAGTACGTAGTGCTCCGGACCAAGGAGTTCAGGGATATCCTGAGGGTGAATTGCCGCCTTGGTCTTCTCGTTGGATGCAACCTTCTTGGCAATCTTGCGACAGACATTCGCGATTTCGCGGTCGAGATTACGCAGCCCGGATTCGCGCGTGTAGTTTTGAATCAACTTGAGCACGGTTTCGTCGGGCATCTGCAACTGTGTTGACTTAAGCCCATGGTTTTCAATTTCGCGCGGTATCAAGTATTTCTTGGCTATCTGCAGTTTTTCGCGATCGGTGTAGCCGGGAAGACGAATCACTTCCATGCGATCAAGCAATACCGACGGAATTGTGTCGAGAATATTCCCCGTCGTGATGAACATCACTCTCGACAAGTCAAATGGCACATCGAGATAATGATCGGAGAAAGTGTTGTTCTGCTCGGGGTCAAGCACTTCCAGAAGCGCCGAAGACGGGTCGCCGCGAAAGTCCTTGCCGATCTTGTCGATCTCATCCAGCATCAATACCGGGTTGTTCGAATCGCAACGGCGGATACTCTGGATGATGCGACCGGGGAGTGAACCGACGTAGGTTCGACGATGACCGCGGATTTCCGCTTCGTCATGCATGCCGCCGAGAGAGATGCGAGCAAACTTGCGTCCCATGGCGCGGGCAATTGAACGACCAAGTGAGGTTTTGCCGACACCCGGAGGGCCGACAAAGCAAAGAATCGGTCCCTTGAGGTCGGATTTGAGTTTGCGAACCGCCAGAAACTCCAGGATGCGCTCTTTGACTTTCTCCAGACCATAATGATCTTCGTCAAGGATCTTTGTCGCCTTCCTGATGTCGAGTTCTTCGGGAGATGAACGCTCCCAAGGCAACGAGACCAGCCAGTCAAGGTATGTACGGCTGACCGTGTACTCTGCCGCCGACGGATTCATTTTGCTGAGGCGATCAAGCTCTTTTACTGCCGCTTCACGCGCCAACGGGGGCAGACCCCCTTCTTCGATCTTCTTTTGGAACTCGCCAACTTCGGCCGTCCGATCGTCCTCTTCGCCAAGCTCTTTGCGAATGGCTTTGAGTTGTTCGCGCAGGATATAATCGCGCTGCATCTTGCCCATCTCATTGGCAGCTTCCGCCTGAATCTTTTGCGATAGCTCCAGTACGCCGACCTCGCGATTGAGATGCGTGACTAGTTTCTCCATACGCTTAGGGACTTCGTAGGTCTCCAAGAGGTCCTGCTTGTCGGCAATGTTCAAATTCAGGTTGGAGGCGGCATAGTCGGCCAGTTTCGAGGCGCTTTCCTGATTGATAGCAGTGATATAGATTTCCTCAGAGACGTTTGGCGCCAGATCAACAATCTTCTTGAGCAAATCAAGGCAGTTGCGTTTCAGCGCTTCAATCTTGACGGAGGTAGTATCCGGCTCGTTGTAGATGTCCATCTCGGCCATTATGTACGGCTCGGTCTCGACAACCTTCTTGATGCGTGCACGGTGCAGACCTTGCACCAGAAAGCGCACCGAACCGTCCGGGAAACGGAGCATTTTTAGCACCGTCGCCGCCGTGCCGACATGATAGATATCGTCCGGCCCCGCGTTGGCTATCGTGGATTCCTTCTGGGTGAACAGTCCAATCACCTTGCCCCCCATGAGAGCGTCGTCAACCAGCTTGGCCTGCTTTTGGTCGACAATCATCAAAGGCATGACGAGATAGGGGAAAACCACCATTCCCTTGACCGGCAGACAAGGCATCAAGTCGTTCTTTGGTAGCTGGGTTTCGTCCTTGACAAGCACTTGCGATTCCAATCTTTCCTCCTGTTGTCGACAGCCGCAGCGAGAGGCGTCGTTCCAGCCTTACATTCGGGAGAACCCCCTCAGTGTTCCCGCGTTATATATACATTTATCGTAAGTTTTTGTCAAAAGATTGAATACGGCAATCACATTCATCAGAGGTCCGACCTGCCTTTCCCACATTAGGGACTCTTTCAATTGTATCATTCGGAGCGATTTGCGGGCCTTGAATACGCGCTTTTATCCCGTTGCTGCAAAAGACTTGCTCGACGGCAAGGCATTAGCTATCGTCCTTTTGCAGGTGATTTTGTCGATATATCAACGATTAGGCCAAGGCGGTCGTGACTGATGCCAACTTTGCTGATTGCTGCTCTTGTTGTCTGTCTCCCGCTGGTTTATCTGAACACCACGCTCGATCCGGCACAGCCCATTCGCTTTCTGATCCTGGCAATTGCACTCGCGATTTTGTCGGGAACACTGATCGCGCGCCTGTACCGCGACCCAAGCAAACATGATTGGACGGTGTTGCGACGGCTGATCTTCCCGGTGTGCGGCATCTATGTGTTGATCAGCGCCGTCTCAGTTTTTCAGGCAATCAATGTCGCAGATGCCATCTACGATCTTGCCAAAGTACTTATGTCTGGAGTTCTGCTTGTATGTGCCACGCTAGTATTGTCCTCGGATAAACGAGCAACCAGACTGCTGACCAAGGTAATGTTGATTAGCGGCGGTCTGCTTGCGACAATTGGAGTCTGCCAATACTACGGTATCGCTTTCACCGACATCCCCGGCAACGGGATCCCTGTCGGCACTATGGCGAACAAGAATCTTCTGGCAAGCATCGTCTGCCTCGTTTTGCCGTTTGGACTCTATGCGACGCTGCGATTTGACCGTGCGTGGTCGATTGTCGGCTTTCTTGAGGTCATGCTCTCTCTCTGGGTCATCCTGCTTGGACAGACCCGTGCCTCTTGGGTGGCGCTTACGATAGCAACCGCTGTAATGATCCCCCTGTATGTCATCTGGTTGTTCAGGAGCGGCCTGACGCCCGCAAGCAGATCACAAGCTCTCAAGAAACTCTTGGCGGTTGCAGCCGTGGCTCTGCTCATCATTCTCGGCGCGACTACGGGAAGCATTCTGCGGTCGGGACAAGATTCCGTCTTCACCCGAGTGAAGTCCATTATCACACATCAGGATAATTCGAGCCAAGAGAGACTAGCTGTTTGGAGCAAGTCCTGGCAACTCTTCGAGCGGCATCCCTTGTCAGGAGTCGGAATCGGCAACTGGAAAATTGTATGCCCCGGCCTCGGTCTGACGCGCACCAGCGCGGAAACAGGAGATGTCTATTACCAGCAACCGCACAACGACTACCTCTGGGTACTGACGGAAACCGGTGTTTTTGGTTTGGCAGCTTACCTGCTGGTGTTCGGGCTTGCCTTCGGGTATGCTATCCGGGTTCTACGTCAGTCCCCCTCGCACGATGAAGCCATATTTGTCTTGCTTATGTTGTTTGCCACAGTCTGCTTCATGGTCGATGCGTTCTTCAGCTACCCTCGCGAACGGGTCGAACTCCTGACATTTTCGACCTTAATTCTGGCGGCAATTGTATCAACCTGTCACCGGTTACAGAAGTCACCGAAAAAGCTTTCACACGGCGCCGTTGTCATCACTTTGACTGTGTGTCTGCTCTCTGCTATGGCTGCCGCAGTTGTCGGCGTAATCCGTCTGGAGGGCGAGACTCACGTCAAGACAGCGTGGCTTGCCAAAACCGCAGGCAATTGGTCGGAAGTGATTCGCCAGGTCGATCAGGCGCGCTCACCTTTGCTAACGCTCGATCCCACGGCAACGCCGCTGGCCTGGTATCGGGGAATAGCACGAATTTCGTTGAACGAAACCGAGCAAGCGTGTCGGGATTTTGCTTTGGCATATCGGGACAATCCCAATCATCCCCACGTGCTGAACAATCTCGGAACCTGTGCCGAGCTGGGCGGCGATCATAATCAAGCGGCCGACTACTATGAGCAAGCGGTGCGGATTGCGCCCCGGTTTGATGATGCCTGGGTTAACCTGACAGCGATTTACTACAATCGTGGCGAATACGTCAGAGCAGACAGTGCTTTGTTGCACGTTAGCAGCAACTTCGACGATCCCAGAGTTATCTCATTCAAGCAGATGATTTCCGAGAGGATCAAATCGGCACGGAAGACTACGGGCGATCCAGCGCTTGAAGGGCGACCTTGATGAGCGGACTGTTCTCGTTCTGAGGGTACTGCTTGAGATACTCAGAGAGCACTTCACGAGCATGGTCGGCCTTTCCTGCTTTCTTGTACAAGATTATCAGATTGGCAATCAACTCGAGGTCGGAAGGGCTTCTCGCCAGACCTGACAACAACACATCCTCGCTCTCGGGGAATTTCCCTTGGTCGCGCAAAATACTACCCAAACCTGCGAGAAAACGCGCGACCCCGGGGCCAAGGCTTACTGCCGTGCGAGCCTCAACTTCGGCCTCAGCAAGTCTTCCCTGTTCGTCAAGGCAGACAGCAAGATTGTGGTGGAAGCCCGGCTCGCTGGGAGTGATGGAGCAGGCGCGGCGCAGATTTGTCTCCGCCAATTGGAAGCGCTTCTGCGCCAAGTATGCCATGCCGAGAGTCATATAGATAACGGAATTCGTGGAGTTGAGCGACAAAGCTTTCAAAGCATAATACTCCGCAGCATCAGCGTCGCCGCGGTCCAGCTCTAGGTGGCCGAGGTTGCCGTAAATACGCCAGTGCGGTCGGATTCTGAGCGAGCGCTTCCACATTTGCTCGGCCTGATCCAGCAAATTGCGCTGCGACAAATCGTTACCGATTGATTCAAATCCGTACGCGCCCTGTTCGCCGGAAATCGACAGGATATCAACTTGCCGCGCCATCGCCTTATCATAGTCTGCCATGACGGCAGCATAGGCGAGAAACGAGGTTATCCCGACCGCGCCGAGTGCGAGCGAAGCGGCACGGTTGAGCGCGAATTTTTTCTGTGTGGCATATAGAGTAATTGCACAGATCGCTATGATCACGCCGGCTGAGGAGAAGAGGTCCCAATCGGATGGATAACCGAGAGAAGGATGCAGCAGTGTCAGCAGCGCAAGCGCCCCCGGCAGCGACGCAATCGCAAAAAGCGTCGGTCCGTTACTCATAGTCAGGACCTTGGGACGGCTCATCAGGACGGCGATCAACAGAATCAGCGGCGCGATGGCGGTTAGCAGGAGTTCATTGACGATTTCGAAAATATGTCTTGTCGAGAAGAGCCAATAGGCGTCATCTCCCGGCAGGAATGGCATGAAGAAATCACCTAGTGACTTGGCCGGCGACGTGGACAGCAAAGGGACGACGATTGCGGCAACCAGAGATAGCAGCAATAAGATAATGCTCACGATGAAGGCGCGACGATCCTTCCTTTGGTATCCGAAATAGCCAAGCAGCAGCATGCTCGGAATTAGATACAGAAATTGGAAATGAAATGACACGAGCAGCAAATAGAGAGAGGCTGGTACTAGCATCGACAGCTTGCCTTGAAGCGCGCGCATTCCGGTAGCAAAAAAGAACATGAGGAAGGCGGGCAACAACGTGTAGGTCTCTGCATAGCCGCAATAGAGAAGAGTAACACCGGAGAACATCAGCAGCGCGAAAGCGGTTAAGCGCTGTTCCGCCGAGTGACACAGCGTGCGTGCGAAATAGAGAGCCGCAAAATAAGTGATGACACCGGAGATGTACGACAGCGCTTCCATCGCCTGCGCGCCGGTGAAATGAAACAGCGGTCCGGCAAAACGATAGACGGCTACATTCGCCAGATAACCAAGCGGCTCGGTGGGCATGAGCATGTAATTGGTGTCAAGCTGCGCGATGCGCAGAACACCGTCACCGAGATAGTGATGTCTGACATGCAGGATGTAGAACAGACACAGAAGTGACAACGGCGCTAGCCCGTAGAGAGCTACTCGCTTGACGGTCGCCGACACCCGGAACCGTCTTACTACCATTGTCAGAACAACCGACAGCATGATTCCGCCGGGCAACACGAGCAAGCGTTCGGACCAGTCAAAGTACTGCAGATGATTAATGCCCCAGAAGCTGGGCGGGTATGTGATCGGCGCGGCGAGGGCGCAAAGATAGAGCGCCGAAAGAACGACAATTACCAGCGAATACCTTGAGCGGGACTCAGACATTGAAACGGAATATTACTACGTCACCGTCTTGTACGATATAGGTCTTGCCTTCGAGGCGCATCAGTCCGTGCTTCTTGACTTCGGGATAAGAGCCGCAGCGTTTCATGTCCTCATAGGCAACAATTTCGGCACGGATAAAGCCGCGTTCGAAATCGGCATGAATAGCGCCGGCAGCCGACTGCGCCGTCGATCCTCGCTTAATAGTCCAGGCGCGCGTTTCTTTGTCGCCAGTAGTCAGGAAAGAAATCAAGCCTAGCAGACTATAGGATTTTCGGATCACAACATCCAGCGCCGATTCTTTCAGTCCCATGTCAGCCATAAAACTCTGTTGGTCGTCATCCGGTAGCTGCGCCAACTCCATTTCGATCTTGCCGCAAATCACGGCCACATCAAGATTTGGTTTGCCTTTCAGATCCGCAAATTCGGCCTTGATCGCGTCAATCTTGTCGATCTGATCTTCACCGATGTTGATGATGACCAGCATCGGTTTCTCGGAGAGAAAGCGGAAACCACGAATCAACTTTTCTTCTTCGGGCGGGAGTATCACAGAGCGAAGCGGAGTATTCTGTTCCAGAATATCTTTGACTTTCTTAAGGACTTCGGCCTCGTGACGGACCTTGTCATCCTTGACAACCTTCGACTGGCGTTCAACTCGGTCCAGTCGTCTTTCGACCAACAGTAGATCGGTAAAAACCAATTCTTCATCGAGAGCTTCGATGTCGCGGCGAACATTGATCGAACCTTTCGGATGAGCAACACTGTCATTGGCAAATGCGCGCACAACATGAGCCAGCGCGTCACTCTCGCGCAACACTTGAGGGATATCCGACTCCGAAGCAGAGTCCTTCTCGCCGGAGAAACCGGCCACATCGAAGTATTCAACCTCGGCATAGACCACGCTCGGCGATTGGCTCATTTCCGTAAGAAAATCAACACGCGCATCGGGCACGAGCACCCTGCCTCGATGGAAAGCGTCCTTCTGCGACTGAAAACTGCCGACTTCAGCATCGCCACGCGTGACGGCATTAAAGACTGTCGTTTTCCCCGACAGGCCGAGCCCGATCAATCCAACTATCATCGCAGTAAGTATATGATAAGTGATTCACCGAGACAAAGGAAATGTTCGCGTCACGGTCGACGGGTAATGTCAATAGTTGTGTGTAGAAAGAGCATCCTCACATATTTTGTTTAAACGGTTATGCAGCCGGCAGCAGGGCCTCCTTGATGGGTTTGAGGTGATATTATCGTAGTTCCCACTTGGCGTTGAGGTGAGCGAAGATAGCATAGA
>CAIYYT010000261.1 GCA_903930455.1 uncultured bacterium
AACGGCTTGCCCACGCCCGACACCAGTGCGCCCACAAATGGCTCCGAGCTGACCCTGATTCCGATTTTACCGTCTTTACCTACGACGCCCGGCCAAGGATTCCGTTTGCTCCTGACCACAATCGTCAGCGGTCCCGGCAGGAATTCGCGAACTATGCGTTTGGCGTATTCGTGCTCGATTTGCGCATACTCCGCAATCGCATCAGTTGCGGGCACGAAAACCGCAGACGGTTTCTCACTCGCTCTCCCCTTTATCCTATAGATGGTTTCAATGGCGCCTTTGTTCTCGGCGTCGCAGGTCAAGCCGAAAATTGTCTCGGTTGGTATTACAATGGCCTCACCAAGAGCGACAAAGCCGGTCGCGGTTTCAAGACTCCCTTCCTCCTCCACGCAACGTATCAGTGCCGTCATTGTTGTATGAAAATCGTTCCCGACCCTGCTACAAGTACTGTTCAAACTTCTCGTCCTCTTTGAGACGCGCCAACAACGATTTGATCTCACCGACTTTCGTCTTGTGCGCCACTAGAACCACCCGGTCAGTCTTGACAATCACCAGATCAGAAATGCCGAGTGTGGCGATAATCCCTTCGCCGGCGTTCACCGCCGTAATCTCATACGAGTCGTATAGAACCGTCTCGCCTATCGTCACGTTGTTGTCCTTGTCCTTTGCGTTGATCCGCTCCAGTGCTAGCCAACTACCGATGTCATCCCAGATCAAATCACCTTTGATTACGAGGACATTGGCGGCAGCTTCCAGAATCGCCACATCGACGGAGATGCTCTCCGCCTCTTCGAATAACTTCAACCGGGCATCCATCTCTTCCGGTGTGCCGATCTTGGTCTGGTACTCCATCAATTGAGCATACATCTGCGGTCGACACTGCGACACCGCTTTCATAAACGATTTTGCCGTCCAGATAAACATTCCGGAGTTCCACAGATGCGAGCGGCCAACATAGTATTGTTGCGCCAGCGGGCGGCTTGGCTTCTCCTTGAACTGCTTTACCACAAACGTAGAAATGCCATCAAATGTGTCATAGATCTCGCCCTGCTCAATATATCCATAGCCGGTTTCCGGACGCGTCGGGTTGATGCCGATTGTAATCAGCACATCATCACGCTCAGCGATGGTGGCTCCGCACTTAAGCAGCCCCAGCAGGCGTGCCTTGGGCTGAATAAAATGGTCGGCTGACAGTACAACCATCGTGCAATTCGGATCGGATTTCATCAAGTGCGTGGCTGCGAATGCGACAGCCAAACAGGTGTTCTTCCCGAATGGCTCGGCAAGGATGTTTTCTTCCTTGAGAAAGGGGATATGCTCAAGTATTTGGCTCTTAATGCTTTCGCCGGTTACGATGAGTGTTTGCTTGAGCGGAACCAGATCGACAACGCGTTCGATCGTGTCCTGCAGCATCGAGTGATCAGAGTAGACATGCAGCAACTGCTTCGGCTTCTCTTTCGTCGAAAAGGGCCAGAAACGTTCGCCCTTTCCTCCCGCGATAATTACAGTGTATATCATGTGCTTCCCTTCTTCTTCAGCAAACAAATGTGCTGATTTTTTGCCGGTCTGTCAAGACTCAAGCTTACCATCCTGCGTTTAATTGTCTCCTCAGGATTTGCTTCGCAGGGGCTATTGCGGGATTCGGTTTCCGCTTCAGGTACACTTCTATTACGCTTGCCAGGGCAACGCCACCCCGAAAAATTTACCGGACATGATGAACAGCATCGGCGATGTCGTACTCGCTTAGCCGCAACCTCACTTCGTCAAGCCGGGCACGAATAGAATCGTGACGTCCTGCAGGAAGTGGGCGACAATCCCCGGATAGAGTGAACCGGTGTAGAGATACAGCCCGGCAAACATCAAACCGTAAACGGCGATAATCGCCAGTCCGCCAAACCCTTGGTAGAGATGGCCGCCGGCGAAGGCGATCGTCGCCGCCAGCACGCCAACCCAAGCCCTACCTCCCGCCAGACGGGTTATGCGAGTGAGAATGTATCCCCGGAATGCCATCTCTTCGCTCACGGCGACTATCGCGCAGAGAATCACCCAGATCGAGCGGGCGAATGACGTTTGGGGGATGATGCCTGTGATCTCGTTGAAGCTTCCCGGAGACTGCGCGAAAAGCTCAAGCTGCAGCACCGAGAGGATCAGATTGGCGGCTATCACAAAGACCACGGCCTGTAGTATTGTCCAGCGGCTGAATCCGCGCATGCCGAGATCGGCCAGGTTGACCTTCTCTGATCTCACTGCGACGAACACCAACAGCAGTGTGATCAGCTGCACGATCATCGTCGGGTAGTAAACTTCGTTAACTGGGTTGGCCACTTCCTTGAGCATGTCCAACTGTGAGCCGAGAAAGACGAACGACGACAAAGGCCACAATACGGCCAGCAGCAATAGGGTCAGGTAACTGACGGCAGTAAGCTTGAATCCTTCGGGTGGCTGGTGCATCGGCCACATGATACTCCAAGCTCATGCGATTCACAATGCGATTGTCACCTGATTTACCTCGGCCGGTCGGCGGCGTTTTATGTCTGCCGAAAGGAGACCGACAGATGACTATCCGGATGTTTGACTGGATCTATCTCACACACAAAACCCCTCTCTGGCAGGGCGAGACCACCGCAGAAGAGCAACTTCGTCGGCAGGAACTGGAAAACAAGGTCAGGAAAGCTCTTGACGAACTGACAGTTGTGGAGCGGGCTGCAATCGAGCGTCACGATTTCGAGGGTTTATCGCTTGTGAACATTGCCACTGACTTGGGATGGTCCTGTTCAAGAGTGCAGGCTGCTCGTCGTCGAGCGCTACGGCGGCTGCGCAAGGTGCTTGCGCCATTTGTTCAAGAACGTTTCGGTGTTTCTCTGCCTTCAACCGATTGCCCGATATGCGCCAATCCGTTTCGTCGGGACGCCGAGAGGATAATCGCCGCTCGCAAGCGGGAGGAACCATATTCCAAAGTGATTTCCAAGCTACGACACGATTTCGAGATCGTCATCATATCACCAAAGACGATCATTGGCCATATGAAATATCATTGTTGAATGAGGGAGGAGCTATGTCAAACGGCTCCGATCAAAGCAAACACGACCGCTCATTAAACATTCAAGTGTCCTGGGAACTGAAGCAGGCGCTTGAAGAACTGGCACAACGGTATGACCGCACGTTGGCGACGGTTGTGCGCTCTCTCTTGCGCATTGGCATTCCAGTGTTGCACGGGATTTGGGAGGCGGAGCGAAAGATGCTGGACGATCCCTCAGGACTGTTCCGTAGAGGTTCGCTACGACAGGAAGATGATTAATCCGTCGTGATGCAAGGGGCAGCTCCCTGCTGGTACAGATAGTCGAGGAGCACGACGACGTCGACAAGATTCACATCGCCATCGCAGTTGAGGTCAGCTTGCAACAGGTCGACGGGAGCCGCGCCATTCTTGTATAGGTATCTGAGCAGATAAAGCAAATCCCCGAGCGTGATCTGCGGCTGGCCATCGATGTCACCGTGAATCAGTCTGACGCTGAGTGGACTGAAGACTGACAGGTCATGGGTCGGTTGGTCGGAGTCCGATACTCGCAAAAAAACACTATAGACGCCCGGATCAGTTGGAGTTCCCGACAGGAGACCGTTGGCGGAAACGGACAACCCAATTGGGAGCGACACATCCATTGCGCTCCAAGTATAGGGTGCCTTGCCACCGGCAGCCAGTAATTGCTGGCTGTATGGCTTGCTAACGAATGCATCGGGCAGACCGTTGTTGACAATCCGAAAACCGTATTCAATCCGCTTAGCGCTGTTCAGGATCCAGTTGTCGGGATCGATCACACAACTATCGGGGATGTCTGCAAAGCGCAAAACGAAGTTCTGAGCAGTAAGGGTATCGACCAGACGCACGGTTATGGTTGTCTCCGGAAAGAAGAAACGCACATCAACATCCGTCTGAAAGGGTTTGTATCCTTGCTGCACCTGGTTGAGGAAAAAATAGGCGACAACTCCGGTGTCGGTCGCTTCTGGAAGGAAGGCATATTCATAATCGGGCCGCCCACCTTCATAGACCCATTGGTGGAAGAACGCGCTCAGATTCCGCCCGGTCTGCTGCTCGGCGATCTGCTGCAAATCCGCAGTCAATGCTGTGCCATATTGACGCGGCGCTGAACCGTATTTGCGCAGGATGCGGAAGAATGCGGAATCGCCGACCGTATAGCGCAACATGTGCAGCACCCACGCCCCTTTGCGATACTCTTTCACGTCGAAGATTTTGTAGATCGAAGTGGTGTCACTGACGTAGAGCACGTCCCCCGCGCCCCAATTCGCTTCAAACGAGTTCATGTAATTGTGATAGGCGGCACTGCCACCTTTGTGCTCCGCCCAGAGTGCTTCACAATAGCTGGCAAAGCCCTCATTCAACCAGATTTCGTGCCACGATCCGCAAGTCACCATGTCGCCCCACCATTGATGTGCCAATTCGTGCGCCATGACCGATTCACCAAAGCTGCCGAGGGAGGTACAGGTTTGATGCTCCATGCCGCCACCGAAGTCAAACTGGGCTTGACCATACTTCTCTCTGATAAACGGATAGATGCCGAAAAGGTCGGAATAGGCCGCGAGCATGTCTTTCACCAGCGCATTGTGGCTTTGAGTTGCGCTGTCCGGAGTGCCGTAATGGAAAAAGTCTATCGGCATTGTGTAACCGTGATACTCCAGCGTATCAGAGTAAACGTAATAGTCCGCAATCGCCAGGCTGACAAGATAAGTTGCGATCGGGTACGATTCATGCCAGTGCGTGGTCTTAGTACCGTCCCCCTTGTCAATAATCGACACCAGCGAGCCGTTGGACGCTACCGTCAGGTCGTCATCAATTGTCACATAAGTGTCAACGGAATCGGCTTTGTCTGTTGGATGATCCTTGCAAGGCCACCATGTACGTGCAAAAAAAGGCTCCGAGAGACTAGCGACAGTTGGCTTGTTATTGTAGCTGCTGAAGCTGAAGGAACCATATCCATACCCTTGGGGATGACCCTGATAGAAGATCGTCACGGCAAACTCTGAAGTGCCGCCCCCAGCAGGTAGGGGTATCCAGATCAAATCAGCAACGCGTTGGAAGCTCAGAGAGGACGTACCGGTCTTGACGGAATCTACCGTCAGATCCTGCGAAATGTCAAACTGGACAGTGTCCAAGGTGACGTCTATTAGTTTGCCGTGTATGGTCACCTCGCCGGTTATCCGTCCGCCAAGGAGGCCCGCCGGATCAATAGACAGCCGAATCTCGTAGTAGGTGACGTCGAACCGCTGTTGGATCGCCGTCATCTTGTTTTCCGCCAGAGACCGATAAGCCTGTTGCAGTTTCAGCAGATGAGATTTCCAAAAAGCTTCGTCAGCAACAACCGAAGGTGACGTGTGAGAAGAATCGTCGGCGCCGAAAACTGCGTGCGATAATGCGCTCGCGACAATTATGACCAGAAGCAAAACTCGTCTTGACATATCTAACACCTGCGTCGACGGTTCCTTCAACAGAAATGTGATCTCAGGTTTCGTCATGGCATTACACTCCACGGCGAAACAGCATCCAAGATACGATCTGTTTCAATGACGTGCAATTGTTTGATTTGTCAAATTCCGCAGCCCAATTCCTGTCGTTGCAGGAACGTTCCACAAAGAAGATGCCGTGCCGATTTTGCAATCGGCACGGCGAGAAATCAAGGTATGTATGGAGCTTTAGGCTCTTACTTGCCTTGGCAGTGCGGCGCTTTGCCACCCGAGAAAATACGGGCGATCAAGTACACCGCGTCAGAAATATCCACCTGGTGATCGCCATTGGCGTCTCCCTTGCCCTTCGGATAGTCACACCAACGCGGGGATGTGCCTCCGGAGAAGATGTGCGCGATCAAGTACACCACGTCGGAAATGTCAACCGAGCCGTCGCTATTGGCATCACCGCAAGCGGAGCACCTCCCGCGATTGGAGATTAATGCCCTCGCCTGATCGACTGCCAGGTTGAGGCCGGCGAGTCCATCCAAATTGGTTTGGGCGCGCTTGGCCGCCAGCACAATGTCGAACTTGAGACGGCTGGTCGGAGTCACGGTGTAGTTCTTCGCGACAACCATGACAATGCTCATATCCCCGATCGAGTCGCCCGTGAGCCAGAGGGAACTGTAAGGATGTGGACTGTCGACCGCCTGCATGTACTTCCACACCGAGTCAACCACGTATCCTTGCTGGCCGTACACTTGCTGCTGGTTGCCCCACGCAAAGCCGCCAGCGATCGGTTGAAGGGTTTCGTCGGCGTCGGCGCTGTCAGGGCTAACGGTTTTTTCAAGATATGCAGCTGACGCAGCATATCCCAACTCGCGAGCAGCACTGTACTCACCCTGCAGATAGATCATCTGTCTGAGCGAATCATAACCGATGGAGTTGTCGGATGAGGTATCGGACGGAACATCCCAATCGCAGCCGAACGCGATGTCAAGACCGGGAACGGTGCCGGTTGGGTTGTTCTTGCCCTTGTATACTTCGAAGTGCCCGACATAGAAATCAGCTGAATCAACGAACTTGGCAGCATACCAATTGACGTCAAATCCGACTGTCGAGTCACGGTTCGTGCCTTTTCCATAGGCCACGCGATAACTCTGGAAGGTCGTCGTGTCATAGGTGGTGTTGCTCAGAGCATACAACCTACCGAAGTTGTTAGCGTCAGTGGGTTCGCCCTGACCATTTTTGAATATGAGCCAGCTAAGATTGTCCACGGAATTACCCATGATCAGAGAAGCGTCGGTAATGAAGTCTTCGCCGCCGGTAACAAAATAGCTGAAGGAACTTCCCGTATAATCGCTGGCCGCTTGACCAGCCTGATTTACCAACATCTTGTTGTTGGCAGTGCGGATAGCCACGTCTTGTGGCAGGAACCAGCTATCAAACACATAGAAATCAATCGGTACATCGAATGTCTTGGTCCCGCTATCGTAGGTGAATCTGATCGTGTTATGGAAGAGACCCTCAGAACTCTTCGTACCAACCTTAGCGGTGACTGTCGCCGAGTTTGTGTAACCGGCTGGTACAGAACCACTTGCTGGTAATAGCGAAACCGTGACACCGCTGCCGACGAGGGCTGAAGTCCAGTCGATTGACTGGTTGCCACCGTTAACCAGCGTCAGTTCCTGAGTCGCAAAAGCGTTTTTAGCAGCGTGGAACGGATACTTGATAGCACTAGGCGTACATGTCAATACCCGATACGGCGCCATGTCTATACACGAATAGGTGAGGAATTTTACTGGGTCCAGCTCCGAAGTAGTTGCGTCATTGCCCACTGCACTGCCGGCATCCAGATCCTCCAAGTATTCGATACGCAACGAGTCCGTGACGTATCTTGCAGACGAAGTAGAACCGTCATCCGCACAGGCTCCAGCCAAACAATCATTGGTCTTGGTGTTGGTCAAGTTGACCGGAGCGCCCCAAGTCTCACCCATCGTGGATGAAGGAGACATGAATACTTCCTGATTATGGTATAGCAGATGAGAACAATCGGGATCCGCCGTCGTTCCAAGCTGGCGAGAATAAACCGCATAGAGTAGATCTTTAGCCAACGACGTGGAATGGCACTGAGTCAGAGTGACTTTGGCAACGTTGTATTCGAACGACGCGGTATTGCAATTGGCATCTATCTCGTTGGCGTCGAGTACCATGCTTGTGTTGTTTGGGTACTGGCTCGACCATTGCTTCAACTTGCATTGCTCGTTGTCAGTGCTGGTCGCCGAATCATAGTTATTTTCGACGTAAAGGATGTGGAAGTAGCCGTCGGAGGTGAATAGCACCGACAAATCCCCTGAACAGCGTGTTGAGGCCTTGGGATCGTATTTGGTGACGTTTACTATTGGTCCCCAACTCGCGCCCATATCGGTCGACAAGCGATATGCCAAATCGTTGTTTTCGCGATTTGCTTGTCTAGCTTTTGGATAGGCGATAACGACATCATTATTATATGGAGATGCAGCGATATCGTAGCCGGTAGCTTCACAAGAATCAACGAACATGCCGCAGGTACCATACAAGCCAGGTACCATAGGCGCTGTTAGACTCGCACCTACGCCGCGGTAGTAGGCAATTGCACTCCAAGAACCGCCGGCGGTATTGCCTTCCGACGCCGCGATGTGAACAACGAGTTTGCCTGTGCCGTCCTGATCGGCAGCCACAACTGGCCAGATATAGGGCGCGACTGTTGTTCCCCCCCCGGCAATGATGCCTTCGCAGTTGACCGTATCCGAGCGTGGGTCTACCGTGGCAAAATTTCCGCCAGCCGACGCGATATCGAGAGCGGAAGTGGTGAGGTTGTTGCCGGCGTTTGTATAATGGTAGGACACGAGTGCTCTGCTGGCATAGACGTCAATCGAACAGAAACGGCCTGGTGACTTATCCAAAAACCCTGAGAGGCTATAAGACTCATCCAGTACGCCATTTCTGTATGACGAGTATTGAACGGCACGAGAGTTCGCATCGAAAGGAAACGGAGCTGCTGTCCAGATGAAATGGACGCGGTTGTCCGCACCTACCTCAACTTGGCGAGCCATGCGCATGTTGTGTTGAAGATCGTAAGACGTGCTCCCAAGCAAAATGCCTGGCGAAATGCCGGTCATGAGGTAGCCTAGCGCCATGTGACTTACGTCCGCCTTGCTACCATTATCGCTTGATGTCCCAGGCTTGGTTTCCAATAGCGGCTGATTCATGCGTTCACTGGGCCACATGCGCGCGTGATTGTTGTCACCGCGCGCCCCGTTGGCTGCAAAAGCTGAAACCGCAGCCAGCGAGAACACGTACAATAGTGCTAGAGTTAGGATCGTTAATTTTCTCATCGGTATGTTTGCTCCTTTCAGAAGTTTGCGAGAAAATCGGTTGCATTTCGGTTCGGACCGCTGCTTCCGAACAATGCTAAACTGCGGGGTATCACCTCCTCCAGTTCGACATTCAAAGGTCGAAACTTGTCTGAAATCTGACTGACATAAACCATCTAATAAAGGTCTAAATGCAAGTTCAACTGCGATTAGCAGATTCCAAATAGGCGGTGGTTGAATCAATTCAAAGCGCGAAGTACGCTAACGAATTTGCGTTCGCCAATGCGAACCTTTGTTAGAAGCAATCACTCACCCACGATCGCCCAGTGAAGTATGTTAGACCCAATACTGCTCTTGCTCTTCTCGCTTTAAGTATAAGTGAACTGCCTGGTTTTGTCAACCATTTTTTTGCCTTCCTTTCGAGTTGCAACCGCGTCTAAAGCGCTGAAAGGATTTGCTTTCTACCTCCGAAAGGGATACTATGTGCGATATGCTATCTTTGCGAGTTATCGTCGTAGACGATGAAAAGAATCAGCGGGAAATGCTCGCGGGTTTCCTGAATTTGAAAGGCTACTCGGTGTCAACCGCAGATTCGGCTGAGTCAGCGCTCGAATTGCTTGGTCGCAAGGCATTCGAAATCGGCCTCTTTGACATGAAAATGTCGGGTGAAAGTGGTCTTGATTTGCTGAGGAAGGCCAAGGACAGAAACCCCGAGTTGCAAGTCATTGTGATAACTGCGTTTGGCACGGTTGAGACCGCGGTCGAAGCGATGCGAGCCGGAGCCTTCAACTACCTGTGTAAGCCCATCAACCTTGAGGAGCTTCTGGAGTTGATCAAGACGGCGGGGGAGCGGCACTTTCTTCTTGCCGAGAACCGCATTCTCAGGGAACGCTTAGAAGAGCTGGAAGTCAAAGAGATCGTCGGCGTGTCTGCCAAGTTGAAACAGACCCTCTCGGAAATTGCCAGAGTCGCACCTACAGATACAACAGTGCTAATCACAGGGGAGTCAGGTACCGGTAAGGAATTGGTGGCTCGCACCATCCACCGCCTTTCACCGCGCGCTGCCGGACGATTTGTACCGGTAAACTGTGCTGCGATCCCCGAAACCCTGCTTGAGTCCGAGTTGCTCGGGCATGAGAAGGGGGCCTTCACCGGCGCTGACCGGAGGCGCATTGGCAGGTTTGAACTGGCAATTGGCGGAACGATCTTCTTAGACGAAATCGGTGAACTGCCGGCCGCAATTCAGGTCAAACTCCTGCGGATTCTCGAAGAGAGGCGTTTTGAGCGTCTAGGCGGCGAAGAGGAGATCTTCGCCGATGTACGGGTCATTGCCGCCACCAACCGCAACTTGGCCTCAGATGTGGAGCAGGGGCGCTTTCGGGAGGACTTGTTCTATCGGATAAATGTTGTCAATATTGATATACCACCTTTGCGGGAGCGCCGCGAAGATGCAATGCCGTTAATCAACTACTTCCTGCAACAGACTTCGGCTCGACTAAACCGCCCGACCAAAGGTATCTCCGTCGCTGCCAAGGATCTATTGCTGGCGCAAGACTGGCCGGGAAATGTCCGAGAACTCGCCAACGCCGTCGAACGGGCAATCGTGCTTTCGCGATCTGACATCCTGGATGTGGATGATTTTCCGCAACTGCGCCCGCTGGCGCGCGATACTGAGACTGAGGCGGCTGGAACCGCTACGTTGCTGCGCGACTTGGAGAAGCGGCATATCGAAAAGATATTGGCGTCGACAGGTTACAGCCTTCAGCAGGCGGCGGAACTGCTCGGCATTCATCGCAACACTCTGCGGCAGAAGATCAAAGAGTACCAGATTAGCAGGCCTTCAGACTGAGCAAAGGCGTCGCTAGACTGCCGGCAGCGCCCACCGTTTTTTCAATAAGCTGGTGTCTGCCGGTCGTAACTGTTGTGAAGTAAGTCCGTAGGAACGCTTGAGAAAAGTCTTTGAAGTGAGATAGACAAAGAATGATACCGAACGCATATTCCATTACCCCTGACAGTTACCGATCTCTGTCCGATGCGGACTTGATCGCCCGCATACGCGCGCGCAAGGCTGAGTTGGGAAGTCGTGTCGTCATTCTAACTCATCATTACCAGCGTCGCGCCGTAGTTGCTCTCGGGGACCATCAGGGGGACTCTTACGCGCTTTGCAAAATCGGAGCCAAGGCCTCCGCTGAGTACATCGTCTTCTGCGGTGTACAATTTATGGCTGAGTCGGCAGTCATTCTCGCCCGTCGGGACCAAAAGGTCTTCTTACCCAACCCATTGGCTGGTTGTCCGATGGCGGATATGGCTGCAATAGACTCGGTCTATGGCGCTTGGGAGGAACTCCATCACTTGCTGCCGGGAATCAAGGTCGTACCCATCGCGTATATGAACTCCGCCGCCGATCTCAAAGCGTTTTGCGGTAGAAATGACGGTATCATTTGCACCTCCTCCAATGCCGACAAGGCTTTTGCGTGGGGATTTGAGAGAGGGGAAAGGCTGTTCTTTTTCCCAGATGAGCATCTCGGACGGAACACTGCCAACAAGTATGGCATTTCAAGGGATCAGATCTTCGTCTGGGATTTCAATTCTCTACCACAGAACCGCGATGTTGATGCCGTCCGGCGAGCCAAGGTTATAGTGTGGAAGGGCTACTGCCATGTCCACTCCGTCTTCCAACCGCATCATGTGCTTCAGATACGGGAACAGTATCCTGGTGTCAAAATCGTGGTGCATCCGGAATGCACGGAGGATGTTGTGGCGCTTGCCGATTCAGTGGGCTCGACCAGTCACATCGTCAAGTATGTCGAGCAGCAGCCGCCGGGGAGCATCATAGCCGTTGGTACGGAACTAAATCTGGTGGACCGGCTCTCGCATCAATATCCTGACAAGAAGATTCTGGAGTTGGCGGGTCAAACCTGTGCCATGTGCGTAAATATGTATCGCACTACATTGGCTGATCTCGCCTATACGTTGGACAATGTCGATACTTTGAGACCGATGTCGGTTGACGAGGACGTAACTATCCACGCTCGCATTGCGCTAGAACGCATGTTAGCAATCGGCGGGTAGAGCAAGTCTTTGCATCGATGCTTGGCAAACATGGGCAAGCAGACTCAAGTCGATGTTTGTTAACAAATCATGTCTGCGTTATTATCAATGCCGTTGATTCATGATCTGGAATACAAGTAACGAGAAGGAGTAGTGCCGATGGCGACAATGCTGAAAGTGCCGCAAATGGGCGAGTCGGTTGTCGAAGGGACAATCAACAAGTGGTTTGTCGAAGTTGGTCAGCCGATCAAAAAAGACCAGCCAATCGTCGAATTATTGACGGACAAAGTCAATGTTTCCTTGCCGGCCGATGCCGATGGTGTGCTGCTGGAGATTCTGGCGCCAGTAGGTACGATCGTGCCTGTCGGCAAGGATATCGCTGTTATTGGCGCTCCCGGTGAGAAAACAGCGGCTCCCATCACAACAATGGCCGCTCCGGCAGTGACCGTCGCCAAAGCAGCTCCCGTGATAGCTGAGCCGGTGCCTGCCCCCGACTCCGGTGAACCACAACGTCTGTCACCCGCGGTCAGGCGCCTGATCAAGGAACACGGTATTGACATTACTCAGCTTCAGGGCACTGGAGCCGGTGGTAGAGTGACTCAGAAAGACGTTGAGGACTACATCGCCCGCACAGGCAAACCGGTTCAGGCAACCGCGTCGATGTCGACTTCCGCGACACCTTCATATAGGCCCCCTACTACCGGCATCGATTCCGGCAAGCGTGTTGAAGAGATTCCGATTCCACGCATGCGCAAGCTGATTTCCGAACACATGGTAAGGTCAAGACAGACATCAGCGCATGTGACTACCTTCGACGAGTGTGATTTTACCCGGCTCGTGGAATTTCGTCAGCAACATGTCGACCGGATTGAGAAGGAGCAGGGAATTCGCATCACATACATGCCCTTCCTGATTGCGGCGGCTTGCAAGGCACTGAAAGAGTTTCCGTACGTCAACGCTTCTTTAACCGAAGACAAGATCATTCTCAAGCACTATTACAACGTTGGCGTCGCCGTGGCGCGTGATGCCGGTCTGATCGTGCCGGTGATCAAAGACGCTGATTCCAAGGGTGTAGTTGAACTAATGCGTAATCTGAAGGATCTGGGTGATCGTGCTCGCACTGACCGACTCACTCCTGCTGACATTGAAGACGGTACCTTCTCGATCACCAATGCCGGTGTCTATGGCGCTCTCAACTCCACACCGATTATCAGTCAACCACAGGTGGCTATCTTGGGCGTGCATACGATTCAGAAACGGCCGGTAGTGCGTGATGGGCAAATCGTCATTCGCGATATGATGAATTTGGGAATGTCATTCGATCATCGCTTGATTGACGGTCAGTATGCCGTGCAGTTTCTGCGCCGATTGATCACATACCTCGAGACCCCGGAATTGATGTTGCTGTAATATGGAGCAGCCTGTTGCTAACAGCTCCTCGGCAAGGATACTCGATCTCGGTCTGGTTGACTATGACCGAGCTCGCTTAATTCAACTACAACTTGTCGACAAACGCATCGACGGCAGGATCACGGATACCTTCGTCTTTGTTGAGCACCCGCCAACGATCACGGTCGGACGTGGCGCTCGCGACAACAACATCCTTGTGTCGGAAGAAAGCCTCAAACAGCGCAGTGTGCACGTCTGTGAAGTGGAACGCGGCGGTGATGTTACATTTCATGGCCCGGGTCAGCAGGTGATCTATCCGATCATCGACCTGGAGCAGCGTGGGCGCGACCTGCATCGCTTTCTGCGCGATCTTGAAGAAGTCGTGATCAATTTTCTTAGGAACTATGATCTCAATGGGGAACGCATACAGGGCAAAACCGGAGTTTGGGTCAGCGACAAGAAGCTCTGCGCCATCGGCATCGCCGTCAAACGCTGGGTCAGCTACCACGGTCTGGCGCTCAATCTTTGTAATGATTTGTCCTACTTCAATCTCATCAATCCCTGCGGCTTTCCATCGTCCACCGTGACCAGTCTTGAGTCTTTGACCGGAATCCCGGTGGACTGTTCGAGAGTATTTTTTGAATTGGTCAACTCTCTAGAGAACGTGCTTCAGGTGGAGATCTCCCTATAGCAGCCTTCGAGATACAACCCAACCGCAAAAGGCCGCATTACTTCACATGGTCTCCATTTCTCTGCACAATCCCTTCTGGGATTAAGCCCGTATAAATCAAACGGTTAGTGAAAGTTTTATATTGACAGAACTGGTTGGGTATGGCGAATTTCAATGGGCCAGAAGGGGGGGTCATATCGATGTCCGGCAAGGATGCGCGACTGGATATGATATTTGGAATGCCAGCCAACAGGAGATGGTCTTGGCATTGGTTTTCTACTGACTGCGGGCGTTTCTCCTCTCAGATCTTTTCTGCCGAGCATGCCGATCGTGTAAACAGAATACGGACACGATCCGTCTTCTATGTGTGGGCGAATGTGTTAGCAATGAGTGTATTGAGTTTGAGGAAACCTAAAGTTTTGAGGAGGAATGCCGTTGAAAACTAATAGCAAAGACATTGCACGTTTGCTATTCGAAAAATTTGTCTAACAGGAGGTTCAGATTTGGAGCTAAGAGCTAAGGTTGCAGTCACCCTGCTTCTTTTTCTAGCAATGCCCAGTTTGGTTTTCGGCGGCACCGTCGGGAAAATTTCGGGTACTTGTACGGACAAAGAGACTGGGGCTCCATTGCCGGGAGTGGCGGTATCCATCACCGGAACCACCATGGGAGCGCTTTCGGATGCGGAAGGTAAGTATTTTATACTTAACGTCCCGGCCGGTCGCTATGACCTCAAAGCCAACATCATCGGTTATGCTCCGGTGGAACTAAAAGATATGAACGTATCGGTTGACCTCACAAGCAAAGCAGATTTTCAGCTATCGTCGAAGGTGCTGGATATCGGCCAGGTTCAGGTTGTAATTGCCGAACGTCCCATGGTTATCAAAGACCAGACGGCGTCATTGAAGCTGATTTCCAGGGAGGAAGTTCAGCAAATGCCGACGCGCGGTTATCAGGATGTCGTCGGATTGTCAGCAGGCGTTGTCGCCAACTACAAGAGCCCGCCGACCTTGAACTTGCGCGGTAACCGCGAGAGCACCAACGCGCCGACGTTAAACATTCGCGGCGGTCGTCAGGGTGATGTGGCCTATTTTGTTGATGGTTTCTCGCAGCAAGATCCGCTAACCAACTTGTCGACGACGGCGATCAACAACAACGCCATTGAACAGATTGCGATCTCAACCGGCGGCTTCAACGCCGAGTATGGTTGGGTCTCGTCTGGAGCTATCAACGTCACTACCAAAGAAGGAACCAAGAAGTACTCGGGCACTGTTGAAGGCATTACCGACGGCTACATGAGCAAAGCGCATCGCTATGATTACAATCATGTGGCGATGAACGTTGATGGCCCGTTGCCGATCGGCAAATGGAAAGACAAGGGCAGCTTCTTCCTCTCGATGGAACGCCGTCGCGAAGGCGATCGTAGCCCAAGGTCATTGGCTGAAGGAATCCTTCCGCATAATACTCTGTCCGGCTGGACTTGGCAAGGCAAGGTGAGATATGACGTCAATGCCAAGAACCAAATCCGGGTCGGCTCACTCGGTAGCCGCGATGACTGGCAAGAGTTCAATATGAACTACTATTTCGACCAGGCACATGCGCCACGATATCTTGATGAGAACTACTCATACTACGCCAAGTGGACAGACAACTTGTCGCCCAAGACCTTCTTCGAATTGGGTACGACATACTATCTGACCAAGAGATTCCGCGGAGATGGCACGGAATGGCAGGATGTGATCGACTACGGACGTCCCAACGGCAATCCTCGTTTTGATGTTACTACGCTGTTCCAGCAGTGGGACGATCCGACAACTGACACCATAGACGAAAGCCATATTTATGATGACTTTCTCCAGCGTCGGTCATCGTATGTCGGCGGCAACTTTGCCTTGACCAGTCAAATCAATAAGTCAAACTTGCTGCAATTCGGTATCGATGTCCAAGCTCATCGGCTTCGATACATCGACCATCTTACACCGACGCAGATTGACACTACGCTGCTTGCTAATATCGCCGACACCGCGCTATACTACACCAACGGGTTCCAAGATGCCAACGGTTACGGCTACCGCTTCCGCGGATACCGCGTTGTGGATGGCAAAGCCGTACCTGATGGCACTATTGAGGAAGTCAATTCCGGCCCCGACGGGGTAAAGAAACCGTATACCTTTGCTCTCTACCTTCAGGACAAGGTTGAGTGGCAGGGGCTGGTGGTCAATGCCGGCGTTCGCTACGATTACTTGAATGCCAATACCGACCGTCTTCGTGACGAACAGCGCCCGCTGGATCCGGACAAATATGGTCTAAATCCGAATGCGACTCCAGCACAAATCGAGTTGAGCCAGAAGCTTGATCCCGGCGATTTTGAGAAGGCCAAGGCCGAGCAGAAGCTGTCGCCGCGACTCGGAGTCGGTTTCCCTATTTCGGACAAGAGCGTCTTTCATGTAAATTACGGCAAGTTTTTCCAGCGCCCCGAGCTGCAATATCTCTATGTAGGCACGGAGTGGTTGCAGAGAATGGTGCGGGATCATCCGTACTATGCACCGGTTGGAAATCCTAATTTGAAGCCGGAAGAGACAACGGCTTACGAAGTCGGTATCTCCCATCAGTTGGGTGATTTCACTAGTCTAGATATCACAGCCTACTACAAAGACATCAAGGGCCTTACGGAAGTGGTTAATCAGTCGTCAGTGCCGAATTCGTTCGCCGTCTATCGTAACTATGACTTCGGCACGACAAAGGGCATCGACGCCTCGCTCAAGATGCGCCGCACGCGCAACATTTCCGGCGAGTTGGACTATTCGCTGTCGTTTGCGAATGGTACCGGTTCGTACGCCACATCGCAGTCCAACATCGCTTGGACGAACAATGAGCGGCCGATCCGTGTCTCCCCGCTGGAGTTCGATCAGAGACATAAGCTGACGGCAATCATGGATGTTCGCGCCACGAGAGGACAGGGACCGAAAATCGGCAATACTTTCATTTTGGAAAATGCCGGCATCAATTTCCTGTTTACGGCCGCCTCCGGCACGCCCTATACGCCGATCGAGGTAGTGAATGAAATCACCATGGGAGCTTTCTCACCAGTTCCAGTTGCAGCGGTTAATTCGCAAAATACGCCGTGGACTTATCGACTTGATCTGAAAGCTGAAAAGACGTTTGCAGTCGCCCGTGTGAACTTGGATGTTTATCTTTGGGTGATTAACGTCTTTGATCGCAAGAACGCTGTTGAGGTATACGAGGGTTCCGGACTGGCGGATAACACCGGCTGGCTGGCCACGGCCGATGGTCAGAGTTTCGCCTCTCAGTACGGAGCTGACGGTGTGGCTAAGTACAATATCAAGCAGCGTAATCCGATGCACTACGACACCCCGCGTCAGGTACGTCTCGGCTTGAGAGTGAATTTCTAATGGCAGCAGGAATGAAAGCTTCAGGAGGAAGCAAATGAAGAAAACAAAAATCATTCTTTCCCTCGTGATGTTCCTGTTGATGACCACGCTCGCTTGGGGCGTTAGCAGCATGACGGGGAAGTGGCAAGGTTCCCGAACGGTTTTGATCTATGATACCATTCATACGATTGACGCCAATTCGTTGGAGATGTTCATCTACAACAATGGCAACTTCGCCTATGATAATGCGAACATTTACGGCAAGACCGACGGGCTTTATTACCCGCGTGGCACCAAGAAGACGGTTATCTATGACGCCGGTCTTTGGATGGGTGCCAAGGTCAGGGATACGGTTCGGATTGCCATGGCGGAGTACTCGTCCGAGTTCGTTCCCGGTCCGATGAAGAACGGAACTTACGAGGCCGACAAGGCGGAGTTTAAAGTCTACAAGATCAAACGCGGGGACGATGCCGCGAGCAATCCCGACTACCGCGATTGGCCGGTCGATCAGGGCGCTCCGGTGGATAGCTTAGGCAACCCCACCTTGATCGGTGACCAACTCACTTGGTCTGCCTGCAACGATGCCGACCTGACCAAACACACGAACAACGCCGGAGGCACTAAGACCCTTGGCGTCGAAGTGCAGCAGAGTACGTTCGCTTACGCCCGAGGCGGTGCGCTCGGTAACACGATCTTCATGAAATTCAAGATCATCAATAAGGGTGCCAATCGACTTGACAGCACCTACGTTTCCTTGTGGGCGGATCCCGATCTAGGTGACGCCACAAATGATCTTGTCGGCTGCGATACAGCATTGTCACTAGGTTACTGTTACAACTCGGGAACTGACAAGATTTACGGTGCTGCGTCCCCGGCTGTCGGTTTCGATTTCTTTCAAGGCCCCATCGTTCCCGGTGAGCCGACCGATTCGGCGTTATCTTTCGGCGTTTGGAACCATGGGAAGAAGAAGCTTGGCATGACCGCGTTCAGTAAGTACATCAACGGCGAAGACCCGCAGTCCTACTCTGAAACCTACAAATTTATGAAGGGCTACCGCAAGGTTGGCGGCCAAATGGTACCCGCTGTTGATCCGGTTACGGGTGATACGACGACCTTTGTGTTCGCCGGCGATCCGCAGACCCGTATTGGCTGGCTTGACACGGATCCTAACGACCGCCGCTTCATGATGACTTCTGGACCATTCACCATGGCACCGGGCGATTCGCAGGAAGTGGTAGCGGCCGTGCTGGTAGGACAGGGAGCAGATCCTATAAACTCAATCGGGGCACTGAAGCTCGTTGATCAGCAAGCCCAAGCCGTCTTCGAACTGAATTTCGAAATTCCCAATCCGCCCCCGAGTCCAACCATTTGGGGGAGAGGGGACAAAGGCCGAATTGATATCGCCTGGGGATCAGAACCTGTCGGTGACGTGCAAATCAGCGAGAAGCTGAATCAGGAATTCCATTTCGAAGGTTTCAACCTCTATCAGGGAGAAACAGCGGTTGGACCCTGGACCAAGTTTGCCACCTATGATGAGGATAGCTACGAGCTGATTTGTGCTATCGACAGCACTCTCGATCCTCCGGAGACCACATTCTGTCCGCTGGGTCTTATCTATGGCGACGAAGTTGATCCTGCGGCTGGTGGCATTCAGCGCGTGATTGTTCAGAAAGGTTCGAATTCCGGGCTCACGTTCCACACCTCGCTGACGAACAGCGAACTCGATGGCAGTGTCTTGAAACAAAACGTGCCATATTTCTTCGCTGTGACGGCATACTCATACGATCACAACCACGTGGCGCAGTTCAACAATCAGGGTGGGATATTCCTCGGTCATTTGACGGAAACGCTGGAGAGCCCCATCGTTCCGGTTGAAGTCCGACCCTACACCGTGGTTGGCCAGCTTTCGCCGACAATGGACCATACTGCTGGTCAGAGTGAGGGCGAAGTATATGTCGAATACCTTGAACCGACGAAGGTCACAGGGGACACATATGGAGTCACGGTCAATGAGGATTTGTCTTGGAACCTCCTAAGGACCAAGAAGGCGGGTGTGGTCGCATCAGACACATTGTTGAAGGACCAGACCAATGAAGCAGATAATTATGACCGCCCAATCTTCGATGGTTTGATGTTCCGTGTGGTGGGACCAGCACTTGGTATCAAGGACGTCACCTGGGTTGATTACGACGGCAAGACAGGAACACGACAGTGGTTTACAGGTGAGTCGCAATTCGCATTATCGTTCTTTAATGGCGGACTAGGGAATATGGCTGATTTCTGGGGATCGACTATCGGACCTGCCGACTATCTTAACGTAGAAATCCGCTTTAGTAAGACTCAGACTCAGAAGGCCCACGACTACCTGCGTGGCGGTTCTCCGAACTACGGCTACATTGGGTTCTTTGATGTTCCGTTCACGGTTTGGGACGTCACCGCCAACCCCGCTCGCCAGTTGAACGCGCTTATTGTGGAAAACAGCGGCACCTACACCTTTGACTCAACCTGGTTCCCGGGCAAAGACGGTGTAGCGAGCAGAGAGTATCTCATTGTCATGCGGTCTACTTACACGGGTCAACCTGATCCAGATTACATTTCGCAACGTCCAAATGCGGGGGGAATGGACATGCAGTATCTTCTCGTGCCGAAGTTGAGACCGAGTCTCGATGCGGATACTGCTTTCAAAGATGGCCAGAAGCTTGTCATCAACGCCACAAAACCGATTCTTCCGGTGGACAAGTACGTCCACGTGTCTAAGAAGGTGGGAGACGCCGATGGCGCATTGGTCGCCATGACTTTGAATGATGTGAAGACCGTGCCGAATCCGTACTATAACTTCTATCAGGAAGAAGTCGATCAGTTCGACCGCATTCTCAAGTTTATCAACCTTCCACCGGTACCACTGAAGATCAGAATCTTCAATATCGCCGGTGATTTGGTCCGCACAATGGATCGTACCGACATCTATAACTCCGAATTCGTTTGGGATCTCAAGACTGATCAGGGTCTCTGGGTGGCGTCAGGCGTTTACGTCTGGCTGATTGAAGGCCCGGGAGTGGGGACGAAATACGGCAAGATGGCGATATTCACAGAAGTTGAACAATTAAACATCTTTTAAGGTGAGGAGGTAGAACGATGAAAAAGACATTGATTATGTCGTTGGCGCTGGTCATCGTACTCAGCGCTGTGCTCCTCGCCGGAAGCGAGGATCGGATAGGCACCGCCGGTGCGCAGGAACTGCGTATCCCGATTGGCTCACGTGGTTCGGCAATGGGAGGCGCGCTGGTTGCCGACGCCAAAGGCACCGAAGCGCTCTTCTGGAATCCCGCCGGAGCGGCAGCCGAGGGGGGTACTGAAGCGATGTTCTCGCACCTTCAGTACTTCGCCGATATGAAGCTTGAGTACGCCGCGGTGAAAACCGACATCGAAGGTTTCGGCACCATCGGCGTGTCCGCCAAGGTGCTAGCCGTCGGCAATATTCTCAAAACGACTTGGGACGATGAGCAAGGAACGGCGGGTGAGTATTTCAATCCGACCTTCTCGGTGATTGGCCTTACCTATGCCCGTCGGCTTACCGACAGAGTGGCTTTTGGCGCGACCGGCTACTTCATCAACGAGCGCATCGAGCAGGTCACGGCTCGTGGTTTGGCTTTCGATTTCGGCTTCACCTATTTGCCCAACTGGCGTGGTTTGAAATTCGGCGTTGTGGTCAAGAACTTCGGACCAGAGATGAAATTCGATGGCCCCAACTTCGACAACTCAGTGATTCCGACGGGGTCGAACCCGAATTCAACAACCAAAGACCTGCGTTCCCAAAGCGCGTCATTTGAGTTGCCGTCTTCGGTGCAGTTTGGGGTCGCTTGGAATCCTCTGGATCGTCCAAACGAAAAGAACAATGTGGAGTTCGCGGCCGTGTTCCAGAGCAATAACTTCTCACAGGATGAATTTCGCGGTGGCTTTGAATACGGCTACAATGACATGTTCTTCCTGCGCGGTGGTTACGCCGGTTCCAATCAGAACAACTACATGTTCGGCCCGTCGTTTGGAGCGGGTGTGCAGATGAAGTGGGGCGCGACCAAAGTGATGTTTGATTATTCCTGGCAGAAGACCGATTTCTTCACAGGTGATAACCAGTATTTCACTGTCAAGCTGGGGTTCTAGGCTGTTTGGCTTACAGTAGCACGAGCCGGTGGAGATGTTTCCACCGGCTTTTTTCTTGGTGGCACAGTTCTCCGGCGCTGCTGTTTTTTGTTGAAGATTTCGCCGCACTGGTTCTTAATTGCTTTATGACAGTCAAGACAGTCACCGTCCCCGTCGCCGACATGCGGCGGGAGCCGAACCACCGCTCTGAACGCCTGTCGCAAGCGCTGTATGGCTCTACGGTTGCAGTACGAGATGCGCGCAACCAGTTTGACCTGGTACAGACTCCGGACGGTTACGAGGGCTGGATGGCCCAGAGCTATCTTCAGGAAGCGGACGCAACCGAAGCATCCCAAGCCGTGGTGTCGTCACGCTGGGCCTATTTTACTCTTGACGGTGGAGGTGAACTAATATTGCCGTTTGGATCGCTCGTGCACGCCGATTGTGATCGTGAACTGTACCGCGACTGCCGGAATTCCCTGCCCATGATGCTTGTTGCGGGCAGCGTTGACGAATCAATCTCGCGACCGGAACTCGCTCCCGAAACGGTAGCGCTGCTGCTGATTTCGTCACCATATCTTTGGGGCGGCGCCTCTCCGTTTGGCTATGACTGTAGCGGTCTCCTACAGGCGGTTTTCAGGCGTTGCGGTGTCGATCTTCCGCGTGACAGCAAAGACCAGAGTGCTTGTGGACAGCAAATCGCTCTGTCTGATGCCGGGGCAGGAGATCTAATCTTCTTTCTCGGACACGTCGCGCTCTGCCTTGACGATCTGCGTATAATCCATGCCACGCGGCAGCGTGGGATGGTCGTCGTCGAATCGCTCAATTCCGATGCGCCGGATTGCCGGAGCGATCTTGTAGACAAGATCACATGCATGAGGAGACTGCTGCCGTGATTGTGCCGAGACAGCTCAATGAAGAGAGCCGCGTCAAAGTTATCCTGCCTTCGTCATCGCTGCGCGCAACATTTGGCTTTGGCCATGCCTATGCGCGCGGATATAGCTTGCTTCAGAAGCATTTTTCGGTGGAGAATTCGCAATATTGGCGGACTGACTATCAGCGTTTCGCCGCCACCGATGAAGAGCGCGCAGCGGAGTTCAACGAGGCATTTCGCTCTGGCAAGTGGCATGCCGTGATCGCCGGTCGCGGTGGCTACGGCTGCTTGCGAATGCTGGCGGCAGTCGACTTCGAGACAATCAAACAGCGCCCCAAACTTCTGCTCGGGTTTTCGGACATCACCATCCTGCAATTAGCGATGTACTGCAAGATCGGTTTGGTGAGTCTCTCCAGTCCTGTTGTGGCATCTCTTAACAACTACAATATCCAGAGGTTATTGCCTCTCCTCCTGGGTGATTCTGCCGGTTTCGATCTCATTTCCCCCGCAAACAAGAAGCGGATCGAAGTTCTACAACCCGGCAAGGCCGAAGGCGTGCTGTTGGGCGGCAATCTTTACTCAATGGTACAATTGATCGGAGCCGGCTACATGCCGCGACTCGACAACGCTATCTTCTTCGTGGAGGACGTCAACGAGACTGTCGACTCGATTGACAGCTTCTTGCATCATTTGAAACTTGCCGGTCTGCTATATAGGATTACCGGTGTGATCATCGGCGATCTTTCGCTGAGCCGAAAGCACCTATTCACGAATCAGTCAAAATGGCGGAATCTTCTTCGGCAGCGGATCGCATCCATATTCCGCAAGGAAATACCGGTGATCAGCGGAGTGGACTATGGCCACATCAGCAATTCGATCACGATACCAATCGGCGTGAGGGCAGAATTGGATACCGAGAGCCGGAGTCTCACACTCTTGGAAAGCGTGACACATGCCTGAATATCTGCCAACACTGAAACTCTATACGCTCCGACTCAGAGAGAGCTTCAACATCTCCAAGGCGAGCGCCGACGAGAAATCCACTTTGATAGTCCGCTATGGAGACGGCATCGGAGAGGGTTCGCCGTCAGTGCATTATGGGCTGCCCGCCGAGCGAGTTTACGAAGAACTCGAAAAGCGACTCAAGCTCTATGGCGCTGGAGTCGACGTCGAAGAGCTCACGAATTTCATTGATGTGTTGCCTCCGCAGTTGTACGTCGGGCGCTGCGCGCTGGAGATGGCCTATCTCGATCATGTAGCTAAGAATCAGCGTGTGCCCCTCCACGGTTATCTCGACTTGCCGAGGCCGGGAAATGTAGTTAGTTCATTCACGATAACGCCGGGCACCGAGGCAGAGTTGCGCGCTCAATGCGAGAGAGCGGAACCCTTCGACGCTCTTAAACTAAAAGTCGGTTTCCGCCGCGATTTGGATTTCATCGACTACGTGCTTAAACGCAGACCTTGCCGACTCCGCCTTGACGCCAACGGCGGCTGGACCGTCGATCAGGCAATTGAGCAGATGCGCGCCTTGCGCGGGTATCCCATCGACTTCATCGAGCAACCGCTGACCAATCCGGCTGTTCGTGATCTTGACAGACTGAAGACGAAGGCTGAGTGCGTCATTTTTTTGGATGAATCAATCGTCGGAATCGAAGGCGTTAGCACTTATGCGCCGGTCATTGATGGCATCAATATAAAGCTCTCTAAGTGCGGCGGCATCCTGCCGTCTCTGCGCTTGGTGGAGCGGGCGAAGGAACTAAAACTCAAACTCTTGCTCGGCTGCATGATCGAGACGGCTGTTGGAATCACGGCGGCGTTGCATCTGGCCACACTTTTTGATTTCTTTGATCTTGATGCAATCATGCTCACAGAAAACGATCCGTTCTGGGGCGCACATTTTGACGGCCAAGCAATGATTCTGCCCATGGGCAACGGAATCGCCATTACCACGGAGGAAAATACCCTTGTCTAGAATGCTGCGAATCGTCCTGGCTATAACCGTGTTTGCTGCGGCAGCCGCAGCACAACAAAAGCCGCAAATCGAAATCATCTATCCCAAGCCGAAACAGAAAATCGCGGCGGTTGATTCGATGTTCATCTTTGGTAACGTTACGCCAAAATCACAACTCAAGATTAACGGCTCTGAAATCAAGGTTTATGATAGCGGTGGTTTTCTCGCCTATCTGCCGGTAAAATCAGGACCGTTCGTGTTCCGACTTGAAGCATCATTGAACGGCCAAACCTCTACATCCGATTTGCAGATTGTTGTGCCAGAACCTTATGAAGCGCCTCATGGCAAGGAGCCGGTGATTGTCAAAGGCTACATGAGTCCGGGATCCGACATCATGCTGATGGAAGGGGACATGTTTAACACGTCGTTTCGCGGAACGTCCGGGATGTTTGCCTATTTCAAGCTCTCGACTGGCTCCGACCTACTGCAAATGACGGAAGCGCCTCCTGTGCAACAGAGCTATTGGGCGGAAGCACTCTGGGGTAGCGATGATTATCCCGACTCGCTTTTGGTGCGCGGAGTGTATACCGGCGCTATGATTCTAAGCGGTAAGCAGGTTGCTGATTCGAATCAGATCGAATACTACCTCTGTCGAAAGAAACTCAAGCAACTGAATTCGAAAGAGAAAGCGTTCAAGCAGCAACTAGTGGACTGCGGCTGTGAGAAACGCGCTAGCGAGGCGACGCTTGCGGTCATGCCAGCAACCAAAGTGATGATTGGCGAGTTGACCGATTCCGTCCAGACGATTCGTGTCGGCCCGCGCAAAGGATACCTGACAACCTACCAACCGCAGGGAGTACGCGTACGCGTCACCGGTAGATTCAACAATCATTATCGCGCGCAGATACTGCCGGACATCGAAGGCTGGGTTGCTGACAGTTCGTTGAAAGTCCTGCCACAGGGAACGCAGCTTCCCAACGGGTCGGTTTCGCTCCTGAGGACCCGCAAAGTCGACCGGGGTGTGCTCGTGACATTCAATGTCGGAGCGAAGCTGCCATTCCGTGTGGAAGAGGATGTGGCTGTCAATAGGCTCTATCTCGACATCTACGATTGCACGTCCAGCATCGATTTCATTCGTTATGACACTTCTGACAGCATGATTAGTCGCATACAGTGGACTCAACCGCAGACGGGGTTGCTCCGCCTGACTATCGATCTCACTCAGACGCTCTGGGGTTATGACTGCTACTATGAAGGTATCCGTTTCAATCTCAAACTGCGCACGCGTCCCGATCTCGACGACAAACTCAAGGGCATCACATTTGTGATCGATCCCGGTCACTCCCCCGATCCCGGCGCCATTGGGCCGACCGGATATGCCGAGAAGGATGCCAATCTTGCCATCGCACTCGAACTGACCAAGCAACTTCGCGACCATAAGGCGACGGTCTTCATGACGCGAGAGGGGGATACACCCATTGCGTTGAACGAGCGCCCCAAGTTTGCCTACCAACACAGCCCTGATGTCTATATCGCCGTTCACAACAACGCGTTGCCTGACGGCATCAATCCATTTTATAACAACGGCAGCTCAACCTACTATTACGAGCCCCACTCGCACGATCTCGCAAAGTTGGTGCAGACACGCTTAGTGAAAGCCACTGGCTTGCCAGATATCGGTCTGTACAACGGCAACTTCGCAGTCATCCGCCCGACCGGCTACCTGGCGATTCTCGTTGAATGCGCATTTATGATGATTCCCGAGCAGGAGACGGCGCTAAAGGAGCCGTCGTTCCAGAAGAAAATCGCAGGCGCGATAGTCAACGGCGTGCTCGACTTTGTCGACACCGAGGTCGAAAAAGAAAGCTGTGGCAAGTGAGTTAGGTCGCAAACACGTCGAATATCACCGGTCAGTGCAACTTCGTTCGACCAATTGCGTATCTCTACGCTATGCAAACCTTGTGCTATTTTATCGACGCCGCACTACGGAGGAATCGTGATATGAGCCACGCGAGAAGAAGTCGCGTTCTGGTCGCTTTGGCACTGGCTATAGCGCTGATGTTACCAGTGCCCATAGTCATGGCACAGACGCCGAACGACACCACCAAAGCCGCAATTTCAGATGCGATCAAGCTCTTCGTCGATAGCCCGGTTGCTGACGACTATCTCAAGACCGAAATTTCCTTCGTCGACTTCGTTCGTGATCGGGCTCTGGCGGATGTGTACATCCTGGTCTCATCGTTGTACACCGCGTCCGGCGGAAAGGAATATACGGTAACGGTCCATGGGCAGCAGCGATTCGAGGGAATGGTAGACACGCTGAGGTATGTGTCGCAGGAGTCAGATACGGAGGACATAATCCGCAGCGGGTTGGTCAAGACAATGATCAGAGGGCTGGTGCGTTACGCCTCGCGAACCAGTCTGGGGCCGCAACTCAACATCAGTTTCTTGAAACAGGAGAAGGCGCAGCCCAAGGTTGACAAGTGGAAGCACTGGGTGTTCACCCTCAGCGGCAACGGGTATTTCAATGGCGAGCAAGGATATCGCTATCACAATCTTTGGGGCACGATCACGGCAAAGCGAGTGACGGAAAAACTCAAACTGATCATGACTCTTTACGGCGCCGAAACCGGCGATCTCTTCGAGTACGATGGTTCCGAAATCAGGAGTTATTCGGACAACAAGAGCTTCCAAATCACACCGGTGTTCGCTATTGACGATCACTGGTCGTGGTTGATTAATACAGTTGGTGGTTCAAGTACTTACAGCAATCGCAGCGGCTATTTGCTTGGCGCCCTGGGGGCGGAGTACAACATCTTCCCCTACTCGGAGTCGACCCGCCGCGCACTTCGGATTGAGTACAATATCTCATTTCGTACAATCAAGTACTACGAAGAGACTATCTACGACCGAATCACAGAGAGCCGCTGGCAGGAAGAGTTGTTGGCAACGCTCGAGCTCATTCAGCCATGAGGATCATGGGAAACCCAGGTCTCGTTTTCACATTACCTGCACGACTTCGACAAGAATAACCTTGATATCTGGGGCGACCTGTCATTGCGAATCGTTAAGGGTCTATCGTTGTCGCTTCAGGGCGGATACTCAAAGATTCATGATCAGATTGGATTGCCCAAGGGCGGCGCCACTCAGGAGGAAGTCCTTCTCAGACGCGCTCAGTTGGAGACGAGTTACAGCTACTGGTCGTCGGTCGGGGTGTCGTATTCGTTCGGCTCGATATACAGCGATATCGTGAATCCGCGGTTTGGAGATTGAAAGAAGCAGGCAGGAGAGTCTTTACCCCTTCAGCGCCCCCGCAATGATTCCCTCAGTAATTCTCTTGGAGTATGCCACAAACAGGAGAGTGGTCGGTATCACCGAGATCACTGATGCCGCGAACAACTGTGGGACATCGATGTTCTGATATCCCTGCAACAATGCCAGCGCCACCGGCAATGTTCGCATGGATTCTGATGATGTCAGAATGAACGGATAGATAAACGAATTCCAATTGACCATAAACGTCTGCACTGCCAACACCGCCAATGCCGGTTTGCAGAGTGGTATCACGATCCGCCAGATTATTGTCATCTCGCTGGCCCCTTCCAACCGCGCCGAATCCTCCATATCGGGGGGGATTGCCAAAATGTACTGTCGCATCAGGAATATCCCCAATGGGCTGACCAAAAACGGCAGGATCAAGGCCAGATAGGTGTCGAAGATTCCCAGCCAGTTGGTCATCAAATACAGTGGAATGATCACAACATGCACCGGTACCATCAGCACCAATACCACAGTCACCATCAAGAACCCCTTGCCGCGAAACCTTCGCCGCGCCAGCACATAGCCGCATAGCGTGCAGAAGAATAGATTACCAAGCGTGACAATCACTGCCACTGCGATTGAATTGGCCAATGGCAAGTACAACTCGGCGCGCGCGAAGAGCGTCGCGAAATTTGCTAGTGTCAGGCGATAGCTACCGAGATCGATCGTGCCGGTGAGTGAAAACGTCGATGCCAACGCGCCCAGCAACAGGTAAACAAACGGCAGCAACATGATCAGCGCGATGACAATCGCGACCGCAACTCTGCCGCAATTTCTGAATGCTGCCGTCGTCATCTTAGGCCGTCTTATCCTTGATGAGTTTCAATTCCAACCACGAGACAATCGCAATGATGGCGAACAGGATATTTGCCGCCGCCGCGCCATATCCGATGTTGAACTTCTGCAATCCTTCTTCATACACAAAGTACACCATCGTATTTGTCGAGTTGAGCGGTCCGCCCTTGGTCATGACAAACACTTCAACGAAGATCTGGAACGACTTGATGCTGTTGAGCACAACGATAAACAATAGCATCGGCTTGAGATGTGGCAGAGTTATCACGCGAAACTGTCGCCACGCGCTCGCGCCATCCAGTCGCGCCGCTTCGTACAACTCGTTGGGAATCGACTGCAATGCGGCCAGAAACAGCAGCATATAGTATCCCGTCGCCATCCAAATATCCATGGCCATCACCGCTGCGAGCGCTGTCGCTGTCGAGAACAGGAATCCTTCTTGTGGATAGGGGGCGCCGACCAGGCCGCACAGCAATTGGATGTATCCACCGCGGGCGTACAGTGACGTGAAAATCAGCGCGACAACTACCAGCGACACCATCGATGGGAAAAAGTAGACCGACTGGAAAAAAGTCTTGAGCGGCAGGCGACCGTTAAGGAAAATCGCCAGCAGGATGGCGAAGCAGGTTGTGAACGGCAAAGTACCGATTGTAAATATAAAAGTGTTGCCGATCGCTTTCGTAAAAGCGGCGTCTTGGAGAAGCTGCGCGAAGTTGTCAAATCCGACGAAGCTATAGCTGCCGGCCAACAGACGATAGTCTGTGAAGCTCAAGAACAACGAAGCCACAATCGGAAACAGCCAGAAGAGGATGAGTGTGATCACCCAAGGTGACAAAAAGAAGTAGTCGGAAAATCGGAGCCGTTGCGTGCTATTGGTCGGCATATTTCTTTAGAATCGCCGCACAGTCGTTGTCGATCATCTGCAACGCATCCTCAGGAGATTTCTTCTTGTACAACGCCTGCTCGATACCGCGTTCCAACACTTCCTCCAGCGACACCCAGGCCGGATGAACCGGCGTTGAGCGCGAGTTGTGCAACTGCTCCTGAAAGACGCGTGCGATTGGTGTCAACTCGGCATCATAAGTCATCGTTGATAGAGTATTGACTGGTGTAAAACTTCCCGTCGCCCGGGCAAACATCGTGTCATTTTGTGGCTGCACTAGAAAGCGAATCAATCCCATTGCCATGTCGGGATTTTTGCTTGCAGAACTGACGACGAGGTACTCGCCCCCCGCAAATGACATGCCCGGTTTCTTGCCCCCCGGCGAAGGCATCGTTGTGACGAAGTAGTCGAACGATCGTTCCATGCCGCTGAGCTTTTTCACCAGCCACTCCCCTGAAATCACAAAGCCGATCTTGCCTGCCGCAAAGTAATCCTCGATACGCGCTTGCGTTTCGACCAACCCGTTCGCGGACAAGCGCAGATAGTACTCCAAACTCTTGCGTCCGGCATCGGAGCTGAATTGCGTGGCGGTCATATTGCTATTGAATACTTCGCCCCCGGCAGACCAAAAGAAGGGAAGGTACTTCTTGTACAGTCGATGTCGCTCCGCCGAATTCGAGCCGAATCCGAAGTGGTTGTCTCCGAGCCGACTGATCTTGGCTGCTGCCTCCGCCA
Source organism: uncultured bacterium (assembly GCA_903930455.1). Taxonomy (GTDB): domain Bacteria; phylum Zixibacteria; class MSB-5A5; order CAIYYT01; family CAIYYT01; genus CAIYYT01. The sequence continues at coordinate 30,012 of CAIYYT010000261.1, forward strand.
GTTCAATCCATGTCTTTGGCACAAACGTTTCATCATAGCCCGCCTGTTTGAGCAAAGTGCGATTGCAGAACAATACGCGCGTGCCGAGCATCCACGGCACGGCGTAGCGCTTGCCCTGATATATCGCCGGATCCCACATGAGCAAACTGTCTGTCAATCCCAGTGTTGCGGCTGTCAAATCAGAGAGCTTGCCACTGGCGGCAAATTCGCTGATCCAGTCCGACCCAAGCTCGATCACATCTGGCCCCCCTCCGGCTGCCAGAGCAATCGCAATCTTTTCATGGCCATCCGCCCAGGTCAGGTCGCCAAGCTGCACTTTGACTTGCGGGTGTGTTCTTTCGAATTCGCCGATCATCTGCTGCACTGTCGGTTTGACTTCCGGGTTTGTCCAAAACTGCCAAAACGTTACGACCGTCCTTCCCGACGACGACTTGCCGCACGACAGCGTCATTGCTGTCATGAAAACTACTATGGCAACCAGTGCCAGTCTCGCGCAGTTTCTTATCTTACCCATAGAGGGATATCAAGCGGCCAAAGAGCGCCACTGTCAACTAAAACAACCGAGGTCAAACGATCCGTGTGTCAATACGGCTCGGTGATTGCAGTAGGTCTGTTATTGGGTTTTCTTCGCTCTGCCTCATGTTTTTGTTGATCTTCTGCACTCGCCTGAACATGTTTCTTCTGCTTTTGGCTTTGTTGGTGGCACAGTGAACTCTTTCATTCTTGCAACAGGCGTGTTCGACCCCGCGTCATTAGTCCTTTTGATCTGGGTGCTTCTGACCTGTGGCGTTGTCTCTTACTTCAGCTATCGCCGACACGTTTCGCCTCTGCGACTGCGCGCTATTCCGGGCATTGCCGCGATCGAGGAGGCTGTTGGCCGGGCTACCGAACAGGGCAAGCCGATTGTTTTCACTACCGGTTGGGGGGGTGACATTCAGCGCCCGACCACGCTGGCCGCACTAAATCTGTTGCGCTTCGTCGCCGGCAAGGCGGCATCCTACGGCTGTCGTATTCTATTTCCGACGCACGATCCGGTTATCGCTGAAGCCGCCAAAGAAATCATCCGCACCGCCTACAACGAGGCCGGTCATCCCGATCAGTTCCGCGAGGACGACGTCACTTTCGTCTCGCCGTCGCAGTTTGGATACGCTTCCGGGGTTGACGGCATCGTTTCGCGTCAAAAACCGGGTGCGATATTTCTCTTCGGTACTTTCGAAGGCGAAGCGCTCATTCTTGCCGAAACCGGCAATATCAACGGCGCGCTGCAAATCGCCGGCACCGATTCGACCATCCAGCTATCGTTCTTTATCGTTGCCTGCGATTACACATTGATCGGCGAGGAGCTATACACAGCGTCGGCATACCTAACCGATGATCACCGCGTGCAATCATCAATGTATGCACAAGACCTGATCCGCGCCGTTCTCGTGACGCTCTTGATCCTGCTACCGATACTCGCCATGCTCGGCGTCAATCTCTACAAGGAGATTCTATGACCAACCGACTGGCGTGGATCGCAACTCTGGTTACCGGCCTGTTCATGATGGCGCAATATTTCATCAAGACAGAGGCGACGAATGCCATCTACACGACGCTGTTGGATTATTATCAGATCATCTTTGCCGTGAGCATGATTGTCGGCGGTATTGGTTTGTTGAAACAGCATTCCCTCAAAGTGCAGCGTTCGTCCCAGCAGCGTGGCTACAGCCTGATCACTATCACGGCCATTTTGTTCATGGTCATAGTCGCGGTTATCTCCGGTACCGGTGCAACCTCCCCATATCAATGGGCATTCAACAATCTGCAAGCTCCGATGCAGGCGACGACCTTCTCTCTGCTTGCCTTTTTTGTGGCGTCGGCAGCCTATCGAGGATTTCGCGTCAAATCAGCGCCAGCCTTTGTCCTTGCGTTGGCGGCCATAATTGTGTTGGTCGGCAAAAGTGGTTTCGGCGAAATGATCTCGCAGCAGCTACCGGCTATTGCCGGTTGGGTACTCAACAACCCATCCACAGCGGCCAAACGGGGAATTTTGATCGGCGTCGGCATCGGTTCTGTGGCAACCGCGCTGCGTGTGATCCTCGGCATCGAACGGAGTTATCGGTGATGTCACGATTATTGAGTACATTCTCAGCCCGTCACCTCGTATTCCTCGTAGTCTTACTCGCGGCTACGATTCCGCTTTTGCTCAACATCCGCCTGACCCATACCGCTTCTGACGAAACCAAACACTTTTATGCCAATATCGACAGTCTGCCGTCCGGAAGTGTCGTGCTGATGTCATTTGACTTCGAGGCATCCGCGTTTGCCGAAATCAAGCCGCTGGCTGAAGCCGTTCTTCGTCACTGCTTCCGCCAAAATCTCCGGGTTATCGGCCTGTCGCTTTTTGCGGAAGGCACTGCGCTTGGAGAACAGACTTTGTCTCGAATCGCAAGGGAGAAGGGCAAAGTATACGGAACGGATTATCTCTATCTCGGTTTCCGACCGCAATGCACTTCGGCAATTCTGGCGATAGGGGAGTCATTGCCGAAAGAATTCCCGACAGACTACTTCGGCGCCGCCACGGCAACCATGCCGGTGCTCTCGGGTGTCACCAACTACGATCAAATCGCAACCGTGATTTCCATCACCGATGGCGGCATGCCGACCTACTGGGTCGATTACGCCGTGACCCGCTACCATGCACGCCTACAGACCGTGCTGACCGCCACGATGGTGACATCGTTCTATCCATATATCTCCTCCGGCCAGATACAGAGTCTGATTGCCGGTCTCAAAGGGGCTGCGGAATACGAGCTGTTGCTCAACGAGAGCGGTGGAGGTGGCAGAGGTCTCCTGGCGCAGTCGGTGTCGCAGATCGCTATTCTGGCGATAATTCTTGCCGGCAACATGGTCGGCTATCTCGACAGGAGGCGCAAGTGGCAATAGCTAGCCTCGCTGCGGCAATAGTAACCGTCGGTATCTTTTCTTTTCTCTACCGCGATAATCCATTCTATCGCGCATGCGAGCATCTCTTGATCGGGCTTTCCGTCGGCTTCTCACTGGTTCTGCTCTGGAACTCGGTGCTGATTCCGAAACTACTGCAACCGCTGTTTATCGAAGGGCGCTTGCTGGCGCTGATTCCGTTCGTGCTAAGTCTGCTGATGTTGCTGCGCCTCAAGAGTTCGCTCTCCTACTTGAGCAAACCGGTGCTGGCACTGGTAATTGGTTCGGGGGCCGGAGTTAGTATTCCTGCTATGTTTGAGGCGCGTGTGTTGCGTCAGATCGCTGCCAGTGTCGAGCCATTTGGCGTGGTAGGGGACGGTTCGGTATCGGCATTGATGCTGCTGGGGATGCTGATCTCACTGGTAGGCGTTGTCACCGTGATTGTCTACTTCTTTTACACCCGCCCCGACACAAAAGCATTTAATGGCGTCAGCCAGATCGGTGTCTACTTTCTGATGATCTTTTTCGGTGCGACTTACGGCTATACCGTCACGTCACGGCTAACGCTACTAATCGGCAGGATTGAGTTCCTGCTGGGTGATTTTCTACATCTGCTATGACCTGCAAGAAGTGCCATATCCAGATGAAGGAGGAGAAGCGAACCTTCCACAAGCAACGCAAATGGATTTGCCCGCGCTGTGGTGCCGTGCGCTTCCAACTCGCAAAAAAGCCTGAAAAAAAGTAATCAAAAAATGATTTGCACAACTTTAAGGATTCGTTTTAATTTCTTTATGAGCAATGGGTTAGTTCGTGTTGGAACTTCAGGGTATTCGTTTGATGACTGGCGTGGCGCGTTCTATCCGGAGAAGATAGAGAAAACGAAGATGCTTGACTACTATGTAGGTCACTTTGACACCGTAGAAATCAACTCGACCTACTACGGCATCCCACATCCGCATGTGTTCGAGGCGATGGCCAAGAAGACCCCCGAGGGATTCGATTTTATGGTGAAAGCTCATCAGTCACTAACCCACAAACGTGACCAGCTCGAACAGGAAACGCCCAAATATCTCGAAGCGATCAAACCCTTGATCGAATCGGGCAAATTCAAGGGGATTCTGGCGCAATTCCCTTGGTCTTTTCCAAGGGTGCCGGCTCATCTTGAGTATCTCAGGAAATGTCGCCAGGCTCTAGGTAACTTGACGTTATTCATTGAGTTCCGCCACTCAAGCTGGATTAAGCAGGATACGTTTGATTTACTAAAATCACTGGAGATAGGGTACGTCTCTGTCGATGAACCTCAATTAGAGAAGATGATCGAGCCACTGGCTGTGGCTACGACGGCCGTCGGCTATGTCCGCTTTCACGGACGGAATTCTGAAGATTGGTATAGCGGCAGGGGATCGGATAGGTATAATTACTCATATAGCAGGGATGAATTGACCGAGTGGGTGGAGAAGATCAGACGATTGAAGAAAGACACGGAAGTTATTTACTTGTTCTTTAACAATTGCCACCTCGGCCAGGCAGTGTTTAATGCGAAGCAGATGATGGAGATGCTGGATGTACAACGGAACTAAACGAATCGGATTTGTCTCACTCTCGGTTTTTCTTGCGATGACGATCTTCTGGCCAACTCCGGCCACACAGACAATAACCAAGGAATACTACGGCCCGCCGGCGCCGATTTTTCATACGCTAAGTATTACACCTCCTAAGCTTTTTTGCGAGGCAGCGTTCTTGCAGGACAACAGCACGTCGGAAAAACTCTACGGCAAAGATGAGTACAACGTTCGCCCGATTGCCAGCATCACTAAGCTGATCACCGCGTTGACGTTCCTCGATTTCAAAGTCGATTGGGACAAGACGATCGAAATGGACACCTCGGATGCCAACAACTCCTCGCGCTCGCCACTCAGGGCAGGGGATGTCTACCGCGTGCGCGACTTGTTCCATTGCAGTCTGATGTCTTCCGACAACCGCGCCACCCGCGCACTCGCCAGATCCACCGGCGTCTCCACCGACAGTTTTATCGTGATGATGAATCGGAAGGTTGACAGTCTCGGGCTGTTCAGTATCAAAGTTGACGAAGTCACGGGCCTGTCGGAGAATAATGTCGCCAGTGCTTATGACCTTGCCCGGTTAGTGAATATCGCCTCCGCGAACCCAACAATTCAGACGGCTCTTCTCACTAAGCAGTACAGCTTCATTTCTGAGAAGCGCAAGCGTCTGATCACACTCGGCAATACGGATCGGCTCTTGTTCAGCGAGTGGAATGTCCAGGGTGGGAAAACCGGTTACATTGGGGAATCAGGCTATTGCTTTGCCGTGAGAATCGCCAACGATAAGGGGCATGACCTGACCGGTGTCGTGCTGGGTGCGCACTCCAACAGCCGTCGTTTCAAGGAGGCGACCAAACTGTTCCAATGGGCGTTTACAGCTTTGGACAAGTTGCAGGCGAATACAATTGGGAAGTTGTGATCCGCCTGAATAATGGTTGACATCCCCGCTTGAAGGCATAAATTGTTCGACCTTGTTGCTGGCGCCCTAGCTCAGTTGGTAGAGCAGCAGACTGAAAATCTGCGTGTCCCCAGTTCAATTCTGGGGGGCGCCACATTTGCATGATAGCGCACTCGGGCATCCGGGTGCCCCCCCCCGCTTGCGGTGGGTCTTGAGATAGATTACACGCCACCCTAGCTCAGTTGGTAGAGCAGCTGATTCGTAATCAGCAGGTCGTCGGTTCGACTCCGATGGGTGGCTTTCTTTATGCCTGAGATGTTCTCGCAAGCAGGTAAGTAGCTGGAAATGCTTGCCATTTTGGAGTCGATACTCCAGTTTGCAAAACCACAATGGTTTCGGCTTGCGCGACTGTATGGTTTTGGCTAATCGGAGGTTTTGTCGTTTGCTTTTAGCGACGTACTGGTTACATTGGTGCCCGGGAGGCTAATCTGTAATTTGTTTTATGAAGTATTCGTGAGTTCGTGCAGGCAAACAAGATCATGAAGAATTGCGCGCTTCTGGCTTTTCTATTTTTCCTCGTGGTGTATCAGCCGTTTGCTCTAGTCTCTGCTCAAACCGGCACCTTTTTCAATCAGCGTGATGATCAGTATCGCTTGCTCGGGTTCAAGCGAGCCAAAGAAGCTTATGACGCTGCCAAAGCAGATTACGATCGTCAACTCCAGCTATTTGAGCACAATTTGTCTGCGCGTGCAGACTTGGATCATGCTAGGTCTGTTCTGAGCGATGCCGAGGTCAATTATCAGCAGTCGCTTCTGGCGGTTCTGTTTGAGCAGCAGTATGTGACGATCAACTCTGCAGTCAAGTACTACGCTCAGGATGGAACGCGACACGTGAGGCTGACCGTGGCCAATGCCAGCGGCGGGAGCGCGGAGTACTGGAAGCTGCTTAACACTAACGACTCGCTGTTCCGGTCTCTTCATCCGGAAATAGTAAACAATGTTTATGTATCGTTGCTGAACGATCAGAATGCGGTCATCAGCAAGCCGTACGAGTCGAAGATTGTTCAACTCGTTTATGGTGAGCCGGTGGAGGAGGACTTCCAACTTCTGCAGGACCTGGATGCGGTGACGGTGTCGTTGATCTATGGAAGCGGAACACAACGTCAGATGAAGATCTTCCTCGAAAAAGATGTGACGACCAACAAAGTGGCGGTACAGTCTGAGCAGTTCTCACAGGAAGTGGATCTGGGTTCCGCGGCATCGTATGACCTTGGCCTTGAGCTCTACAGCGGGACCAACAACACTTTCTCACTTGAGGCGGTAAACCTGCCGGTACAAATTAGCAAGAGCTTCAAGGACCCGATCAGCGGAGCCAGGGTCAGTCAGGTCAAGTTTACCGAGACTACGAGAAGCAAACGCGCTTCACTAGAGGTTGTACTACCAAGTCGCCCAAGTGAAGTCATTGTGATCGATAAGTCAATCCGATTTTTTGTAGCCGCCGTGCCTCCGGAACGAGCAGGTCTCTTCTCGGATGGTGCAAACAAGATCTGGACCCAAGAGGAGCTTGACAAACTCGATGTGGGCTACGTCACGCTGGAGCTAACTCCACGTGGCAAGGGGATGCTTCTCGTACGCTGCAATCAGCTCTTCCAGACGATCAATGCTGGTGAGTCAGCCGCAATGACCATGAATTTGTTGAACGAGGGAAGCAACCGACTGGACAATATCGAGTATCGATTTGATCTGCCTCTCAACTGGCAGAAGCGAACGAATCCTGAAAGTGTATCTCGCCTCGAGATTGGGCAGGATACGACCGTTGACATGATGTTTATTCCACCGCCGGACGCGACCTCTGGGCGATATGACATTCGCGTCCGCACTAGTGGCCAGTCAAATGGGCGGCCGGTGAACGGTGAAGACAAGACACTAAATGTCGAGGTCCAGGCCCGCAGTAACGTCGTCGGTACTTTGCTTATTGTGTTTCTAATCGTCGGGTTGGTGACGGGGATCGTTGTATTTGGGGTCAGGCTGTCACGAAAATAACGGGCATTTCATCTGTGGGAAGTGGATCAGTGCAGGCAGACAAGAGCACAGCGCCAGTCCTGGAGGCAGTGGGATTGACAAAGAAATACGATGATGGCCGAACTGCCTTGGACCACATCTCGTTTTCTGTGCGGTCTCGTGAGATCTATGTCATGCTCGGAGGCAATGGCGCAGGAAAGACAACTACGATCAATCTCTTTCTGAATTTGATAGAACCGACCGACGGCGAAGCGCGTATTATGGGCTGCGTCGCACATTATGAACCACTGCAGGCCAAGAAACACGTCTCATTTGTATCTGAAAATGTGATGCTCTATGGCAATTTCACTGCGCTTCAGAATCTTGACTTCTTCGCTCGGCTCGGAGGTATGACTGGCTGTTCATTGAATGATTACCGAGACGCCTTGCTCCGTGTTGGCCTGAGCGAGGATGCCCACCGGAAGAAGCTGCGCGAGTTCTCCAAGGGAATGCGCCAAAAATGTGGAATCGCCATTGCCATCTTGAAGAATGCTCCTGCGGTTCTTCTCGACGAACCGACTTCGGGCCTTGACCCAAAGGCCGGCTACGAGTTCATCGGATTGCTGAGGTCATTGCGGGACGAAGGGAAGGCTATACTTATGTCAACGCATGACATATTCCGTGCCAGAGAACTTGCCGATACTATCGCCATCCTGGACCAAGGCAAAATTGTATTTGAACAACCTGCCAGTCGCCTGCAGGAACAAGATCTTGAACAACTCTATATCCGCCACATGGCGGGTGGCGACATCGCCCAAGCAGAGCCCTGAGGATACTATGTTTTGGCTCCTTGTGGAAAAGGACATTCGCGACATTGTCGGCTCACCAAAATTCGTCATTTCATTTGGTGTATGCGCGAGTGTGATTCTTCTGGCATTTTATGTGGGGGCTATGAACTACCGTGCAAGTCGGTCGGAATACGAAGCGGATGTAGTTGATAATCGTCGGCAGTCGGAAAATCTGACCAATTGGTCTAATCTTCAGGAGTATCGCGTCTTTCTTCCACCTACACCAATATCATCTTTGGTGGTGGGGGTATCTGGCGACATTGGGCGAGCAATCAAGATTAGTTGGGAGGGTCTATCGGGTCCCTATGAAAGTCGCTTCGGTGAAGCGCCAGTACTGGCGATATTCCGCCACTTGGACCTGGAATTTCTGTTCGGGGTACTTCTTTCCTTGTTTGCGATACTGATGTGCTATGACTCGGTCTCGGGCGAGAAAGAGCGCGGCACGTTGAGGCTGGTTTTCGCCAACAGCGTGTCTCGATCATCATATCTCGCGGGGAAGATGGCAGGGTCGTTGCTGGCAATCGGAGTTCCTTTGCTGGTGGCTATCAGTGTGGGCTCGCTCATTTTGCCGCTTCTAGGCGTAGTGCTGTCGGCCGAGGACTGGTGTCGACTGGCAATCATGGTGATTTGTGGTTTCGCGTATATTTCGTGCTTCATGGCAATGTCCATGCTGGTCTCTTCGATCACAAGCAGGTCAGCAAACTCTCTGATGATCCTTCTGGTTGTCTGGACCATTTCGGTTCAGTTGATTCCACGAATTGGCGTTTTCCTGGCCGGAACGCTCGTCGACGTTCCATCGGTTGATGACCTCACGGCTCAGGAAGAGAAGTTCCGTTCGCAGTCCTATAGCGAATACAAGGGGAAATTAAGCAGTTTCAGACCTTCGCCGAATGCCGACGGAGCCCAGGCGACGAAGGAATCGCAACAGCTCATGGAGAAAGTACTGACTGACAACTACCTCAGAGTACAGGAGCTTGCGGACCGTTTGGATGAAGATCGCGAAAATAAGCAAAGACTCCGGGCACGTGTGGGGTTGCTCTTGTCACGCGTGTCTCCGTACTCGTCGCTCAGTCTGTCCCTGTCTTCCCTGGCAGGAACTGATCTGACTATGGCAAATCGGTTCCGTGACCAGGCGGAGTCATTCCGCCGCGACCTGACGGCATTTCTGAGAGAGAAGACCGGGTCATACGGCGGGTTTGGAATCGGAACATATACCGCGAGCAGTGGAAAGCCAATTGACGTGACAGAGTTGCCGGTGTTCGAGTATTCGCGATCATCGCTTGGTGAGGTGGTTCTCTCCGCCGCTCCTGAGCTAGGTCTCCTGCTAACGTGCGGTTTGATGGCATTTGCGGCGGCGTTCGTAGCATTCGGCCGTTACGATCTAAGATAGACTCAACCAGTATGATATTTAATACGCTCGTCCAGAAAGAACTCCGCGCAATCCTGCTCAGTCCCAAATTCACTGGAATGTTTGTTGTTTCTTCAGTCCTGGTTGTGGTCTCGACTCTGATTGGTATTGCCGAATACAAGGCGTCCGTCAAGGAGTATGAGGGTGGTCGGCAGATCGCTGAAGAGCAGTTGAATGATCAGGGCGGCTGGTCGACAATGCAGTACCGGGCTTTTCGTCGGCCCGATCCGATGCAGGTGTTTGTGTCGGGAGTCGCATTTGATCTGGGGCGGTGGTCTTATGTTGAGAAGAATCGTGCGGCGCATCTCCTCAGCAGCGCGTATTCCAATGATCCGCTCTATGCCGTTTTTCGATTCATGGATTTCTCGTTTGTTGCGCTGATCGTGTTTTCGCTGTTAGCTATTGTATTCACATACGACGCAGTATGTGGCGAGAGCGAAGCCGGAACGCTGCGCCTGGTTTTCGCTAGTCCGATCACTCGCGCCCAGTACCTGCTTGCTAAGTGTGCCGGCGCCTGGCTAGGGTTGGTCATTCCGCTTGCGATACCCGTTTCGATCAGCCTACTGCTGGTGCAAGTGCTGGGGATTCCATTCCAGACGACTGATTGGCTTCGCTTGGCGCTGTTCCTCGCAACAGTGACACTGCTTATAACTTTCTTTGTTGTCTTCGGAGTGCTGATGTCTGTCTTGACCAAGAGTTCTTCGGTATCATTTCTCCTGAGTCTGATGTGCTGGGTGCTCCTCGTTTTTATCATTCCGCGTACCGGAGCGCTAGTCGCCAGTCGGATTGTACAGGTTCCGTCTGTCTCGGAGATCGAGGGGAAGCGGAGTGCCTATTCAAGAGATCAATGGCAGAGGTTTTTCGCAGGGCTGACTGATGTTTTTCGGAAGTTCTTCGACGAGAATCCTGGTGTGTCTCAGGAGAGATCATTTGCATTCCAGGATTCGGTCCAGATGGCCGTCATGACGTCGATCGAAGAGTATGAGGCGAAGCTTTTGCAGGATCGGCGAAGAGCTGAGGGAATGCAAAGACGACTCGCCTATGTATTATGCCAGCTTTCTCCGGCTTCGTCGTTTCAATTGGCGAGCATGAGCCTGGCTAATACGGATGTTGAGTTGAAGCTAAGATACGAAGACGCGATTGACCGTTATCGTGCGGAATACACCAAGTATTTCAAGGACAAGAAGGTTGACGGCCCCGGCTCGCGGCGGGTGACTTCTTTTTCTGACGGAGTGGGTGGGCTGCGGTTCAGTTTCCCGAGTGTTCAGGAAATCGATCTAAGCGATCTTCCGCGTTTTGTTCCGCCGACATGGTCAGCGTCGGTCTTGCCTCAGTTTTTCGTTGAAGTTGGCTCGATGCTCTGCTTCATCTTGATGGCCTTCGTTGGTGGTTGGGTTGCGTTCATGCGCTACGATCTTAGGTAGGATTTGCCGTTCCGTCACGTTTTGCGCCGCGGCCACTCTGTCTGGTATTTGCTCGCAGGTCTGTTCGCCGCGTGTGACGTGACGAAGTGCTCTGTGAGACGGCATCCGACTTGCCGATGCGTCAGGTCACGCTCCCGCAACACCCCACACCTCCGCTAAGACCTGACGCAACAGGCGAAATCTTATTTCGGTCATTCCCCTCATAGCTTTCCACAGATCGGTTGGTGCGCCAATGCCTTTTCGAGTCTTCTAAGAAATCCGAGCAGACTATCCCTCTTCCTTGGCACTGATTTTGCATACCTTACTCGCGACAAGACAACTCAAAATGTCAAGTTGGGTACGATCGTGAGTAGCTTTCGGGCACTTCCGTCCAGTAATCGTGTATTTCGTATCTTGTTCGCCCTCTTGGGTTGCGCTGGAGATACAGGTATGAGCAGTTGGCAGAAAGATAAGGACCAAGCGGGGAACATTGGCATCGACGCCGAGGGGGGGGCGACGCCCAACGCGCGCGCCGGACAAGGAGGTGGGATGATCTACGGTTTTGAGACACGAGTCTCGGGTTTGTCAAACCAATCTGACGAGCGCACGATGCAGCTCGCGAAAAGGAAATCTGTCGACAATGGTTGCGCTTGCCGCGCGAGTTTTCGCGCCGGGTCGCTCTTTCAAAATGAGCGGTCTCGAATTTGCAGAACTGTGATCAGTCTCCCATCAATCACAACGACTTCACTAGTCCTTCTATGCTCAATCTGGTTCCTTGCGAGATCGATTTGCGCACAATCAATGGCAATTTCCTCCGCAGATTCTGCGCCGAAACGCCTGATCGTCAAGCTTAAGAGCGTTGCCCCAACCCAGCTTTTTAAGCCTTCTGCCGGAATGCTGGTAGAAAAAAGGGAACTTGTCCGAGTCAACGCCGAATTTGGCGTAATCCGGTCTCAACCCTTTCTTCCGCAAGCGGCCGATCTCTCGACTTCTTTTGGGGAAGTGCAAATTCTTACATTCGACGAGAACGCAGATATCGCGAGCATCCAGAGTCGCTACCAGAAGCTCAGTTTTGTCGAGTACGCCGAACCCGACTACCAGATGGAGCTGTTCACTTCCCCAAACGATCCACTCTACTCAAAGCAATGGTACTTGCACAACACCGGTCAAAGCTACTGGAAGGTACTCCGTCGCGAGGGGGATTACAACGACTCGCTTGTTGCTGATTTCGGAGTCGCAGGAGCCGACATCGCCGCAGACGCGGTGTTTACCAATCCACCGGCTCGGACGGAAGCTATCATCGCCATCATTGATACCGGCATTGATTTCAGACATCCGGATCTAATTGGTCAGATCTGGACCAATACTCAGGAAATTCCTAGAAACGGCATTGATGACGATCACAATGGCTATGTCGACGACATTCAGGGATGGGATTTTTCGGCGAATGACACAACCTTGATACCGGTCTTGGAGGATAACGATCCAACCGATCACTATGGTCACGGCACTCACGTTGCCGGCATCATAGCTGCCGCCACCAAAAACGGCGTCGGCGTAGCCGGAATCGCTCCGCATTGCCGCATTATGCCTCTGAAGATCTATCCGATGATGCTTGCTTCAATGGCGGCGAGTGCTATCATGTACGCTGCCGACAACGGCGCTGACGTGATCAGCATGAGCTGGGGCGCATCCTATCCTTCAAAGCTGATCGAAGATGCCCTTAGCTACGCCCGCGCCAAAGGAACCGTCCTCTGTGCTGCCAGCGGCAACAGTGGAACTCAAGAGGCATTCTATCCGGCAGCGTTGCCGCTGACAATAGCCGTCGGCGCAACCGACAGTCGCGATCACGTGACCACATTCTCCAGCTACGGGCCTCATATCGATGTCGTCGCACCCGGAGAGTCAATTCTGTCTCTACGCGCCCTAACTACTGACATGTATGCTTTGCCGCCGAGCAATGAACCCGGCGTCCACGTTATCGCCGACGAGTACTACGAAGCGTCGGGTACCAGTATGGCCTGTCCCATGGTGGCGGCTATAGCCGGTTACCTCAAATCAGTTTCTCCGGGAATCACCCCTTCGTATGCCCAGGAAATCATTCAGCTCTCCGCCAAAGACCTCAGCGACCCCTATGGTGTTGGCGGCAACTATCCCGGTCGCGATATTTACAGCGGCTTCGGTCGCGTCAACCTTAAGCAGGCGCTTACGCTGGCGCCGGCGCGGCGAGCTCGCATCGAGTCTCCCAGCAGGAGTCCATTTCTTAGCGGCATCGTCAACATCACGGGCATTGCTGATGGTACCGGCTTTGGCAGCTACACTCTGGATTACGGCGCCGATGACAGCCCGAAACAATGGCGTCAACTCGCTTCTTCGGCCACACCGGTGACCCATACTCTGCTGGCAGTATGGAACACCGACTCCCTTGACGGCACCTTTTCCTTGCGGCTGCGGGTTGGAGACGTCAACGAGTCGCAGGTTACTGTCCATGTTGCCAATCACGATTTCGCCGACATACTCTCACCGGCAGTTGGGGACACATTGACCGGTTCGAGCGCCATCGTCGGTAGCGCTTCATCTCCGGATTTCCTCTTTGCCACCCTCGAGTATGGAGAGGGCACTGCGCCAAGAAATTGGAAATCGCTGGATACTCTGATGATGCCTGTTTACCAGGGGCTCTTGCTCGACTGGAACGTCAGCGAGCTGACGGAAGGCAACTACGTACTTCGCCTGACAGTTCACACGTCTCGTAGTGTGATACCATACAGCGTCAATCTGTATGTGCGTTCACCTTTCTCCGGACGCAACGGCTGGCGCACGCATGTAGGCGACGTGACGACGATCGTGCCCAACTACGGCGACTTCGATGGTGACGGCCGTAATGAGATCGTCGTCGGCACTTCGGAGGGTATCAAATATTACGATACTAATGGTAACCTCAAAACCGACGGAATGCCCGAATTGCCCGACTGGAATTTCCGTACGCCGATTGCAGTTGGGAATCTGGATGGTGATGGCATCGACGATTTTGTTGCTGTAAGCGAAGAGCCGCCGATACTGTTTGTGGTGAGATCGGGTCAACCGTCGTGGAAAGCGGTCAGTCTTCCTTGTGCACCGGGTGTGGAGCAGTATGATGTCAATCAGGAAGAAAGGTTTCCGGTTGTGTTTCTTACGGACATCAACGGCGATGGCAAGGACGAGATTCATTTTCTGTCCTCCGGCTCCGCGAGGGAGTATTGTCCCTATTCTTCCGATGGCGAACCCTGGTCGAGTTACGATGAGTATGTGAACGTTAAGTCATGTCTGCCTGCCGATTTAGACGGTGACCATATCGCCGAGATCTATTGCCTGACCACCGACTCGCTTCGGGGGTATGACCTGGCAGGTAAGGAAATATCATCCGCTTTTCTCAACCTCGCGACGCCGTTTGACCTGCAAGGAATGTCGGCTGTCGATGTTGATGATGACGGCAAACTTGAACTGCTTGTCTTCGGCCGCTACCCATGGTCCGTCAATACCAGTAACTACTGGCTGTTCGCTTTCGGAGAAAATCTTTCGCTCGAAAATGGCTGGCCGCGCGAAATACAAATCGATAGGTACTTGCTGCCTAATATGCCGGTCTTTGGCGATCTGGATGGCGATTCACTCACCGAATACGTAACCTCCTGCTGGGATATGGATTTCGGCTACGTATACGTCTGGCAACACAACGGTCTGCCGTACTCTGGTGACAGTGCGGCCAACGGCTTTTTTACTGCCGTGCCGGAGCGGAGTATGCTCAACATGCCGATCCTGGCCGATCTCGACGTCACCAATGGTGCCGAGATTATCAGTTGCGCGTTACCCGACGCTTGGTGCGTATCTCAAAGAGAGAGTATCGTTGCCTGGAATAAGATGGGGCAACTACTCCCCGGTTGGCCGCTGACCGTCGCCACCAGTCCGAATATCTCGAAAGACTACGCCAATACACCCGTGGTCGGCGACATCAATCAGGATGGCAACATCGACATGATGATGACTACAGCGCTAGGCGACCTGGTCTTCGTCAATTTCCCCGATCGTTCTCTGCGCGCCGACAAATTCCCATGCCCAATGTGGCGCTACAATCGACGTCTCAACAACATCGCACCACTGTCGCCAGGCCTTGCAACCGATGTTGTCGATGATCCGGGGCAGGGGACAGTGCCGAAAGTATTCGCTCTCTCGCAAAACTACCCAAATCCCTTCAACAACTCGACAATCATCAGTTTTTCGCTGACTCGGCCATCCAACGTAAAGATCGAAGTCGTCAACATTCTCGGACAGACCGTCAGGTCATTCGATCTCGGATTGAAGTCAGCGGCGATTCACACACTCGAATGGGATGGTACTGACGACAGAGGACGGGAAGTAAGCTCCGGTATCTATTTCTGTCGCATCAACGCCGGAGACGAGGTTGCCGTTCGGAAGATGGTTCTGCTGAAGTAAAAGCGACGTAGCGCTACTGATTCGGTGACGTCCACAATGGGCTTCACCCTTGGAACTCAGTCCAGATTCTCGCACTTCTCGGCGACAAAAATCATTTCCGGTGAATTGTCAGCGAGCGAGGACTTGTCGAAATTGCCAAATAGATCAACCACTTTGAATCCGCAACGAGCAAGAAGATGCTCCATTTCATATCGGAAGATGTACCGGAATGGAAATGCCTGGACAATCCGCTCGGTTGTGCCATCCATGTTCGTCAAGTGGTAGATCATCTCTACGTCATTGACTTGATCTGCTGGATGGAAAGCCGCTACGCGACTAGTCCGCCGTAGTCGTCTGCCGTCCGGCAATTCATGTTCGGCAAAGCCCTCCGATTCCTCTGTCGCACGTGGATTGTTGATCTTTTTGAAATCGACCTGGAAGACATCAAGGATCAAGTGCCCCCCTGTAGTCAGGTGTCGATTGATGCGTCTCAGGCATGCCAGTTGATCATCAATGGCAATCACATGCAGAAAAGCACGGAACGGAATGATTGACAATTGGAATGACTCGGCAAGGTCGAAGTCTGTCATGTCACTCTGGACAAGTTGGACATGGTTCTGAACTGCAAGTGATTTCCGTTGAAGCTTCCGCTGACACTCTGCCAGCATATATTTCGAGATGTCAAGCCCCGTGATCCGGCAGCCCGCTTCGGCGGCGGGAAGCGATATCCTGCCGGTGCCACATCCGAGTTCAAGAATCGATCCACTTGCTGCTACACAATACTGAAGGTAGAAATCGATATCTGCTCGCTTGGCATAGCCCGGAACCAGATCGTAAAGCTCCGCCATGATCAGCTGATCTACATAACCTCCGTACCTACTCATGCTGGGAATTCCTCCATTTTCCGATATTTCCGTTCACAATGTCAGCAAATAGCGTTATGACGTGGGCCGTGTCAAGAGAACGGGGCAGGCACCTTCGCTAGCAGACAATCTGCCTCCCTTGTAGCTCACGATATTGAGGAAGAGGAACCACGGCTTCGATTGGCCCGTTCCACACCTAACTGACGCCCCAACAGGCGATTGCACTGTCACGATATTTTTATGAAGAAATGCGAGAATTTCTCTTGACAGCCGAAAACCCATACGTATATTGTTTGCCCGCTGATAAGGGGCAGGTTCTTTGAATCAGCGCTGAAACTGACTTCGGTCAGCTTTTTTATCGCTCTCGAGGGGGAGCGTAATGATCTTTGACAAGAAAATAGTGTGCAATACGAAAGCTTGAGATACGGGCAAAGTTGTTTATGATTCATAAGCGACTCTGTCAAAACCAAATTTTAAGCCGATTCGAACGATGTGATCTGGTGTCGAAAGACGCAAGATCACGGAACTTCTAATTATAGAGCAATTTCAAATTTTCTTCGGAGAGTTTGATCCTGGCTCAGAACGAACGCTGGCGGCGTGCTTCATACATGCAAGTCGAACGAGAAAGTTCGGGGAAACCTGGATAAGTACAGTGGCGAACGGGTGCGTAACACGTGAGAAACATACCTTTATGTTGGGGATAAGCTTGCGAAAGCGGGTCTAATACCGGATGTGATCACCGAGGGACATCCCTTGGTGATTAAAGGTGGTTGAGTCTATGCCACCGCATAGAGATTGTCTCGCGGCCCATTAGCTAGATGGCGGGGTAACGGCCCACCATGGCTCCGATGGGTAGCCGACCTGAGAGGGTGTCCGGCCACACTGGGACTGAGATACGGCCCAGACTCCTACGGGAGGCAGCAGTAGGGAATATTGGTCAATGGGCGAAAGCCTGAACCAGCAACGCCGCGTGGATGACGAAGCATCTTGGTGTGTAAAATCCTGTCAGTGGGGACGAAACGTAGAGATAGGAAATGATCTCTGCCTGACTGTACCCGCAGAGGAAGTTCCGGCCAACTCCGTGCCAGCAGCCGCGGTAATACGGGGGGAACGAGCGTTGTTCGGATTTACTGGGCGTAAAGGGCACGCAGGTGGGAAAATAAGTCAGGTGTGAAACCCCAAAGCTTAACTTTGGGACTGCATTTGAAACTGTTTTTCTTGAGTACGAGAGAGGATGGCAGAATTCTTGGTGTAGCGGTGAAATGCGTAGATATCAAGAAGAATACCGGTGGCGAAGGCGGCCATCTGGCTCGATACTGACGCTCAGGTGCGAAGGTCGGGGGAGCAAACAGGATTAGATACCCTGGTAGTCCCGACAGTAAACGATGGGAACTAGGTGTTGGAGGTATCGACCCCTCCAGTGCCGCAGCTAACGCATTAAGTTCCCCGCCTGGGGAGTACGATCGCAAGATTGAAACTCAAAGGAATTGACGGGGGCCCGCACAAGCAGTGGAGTATGTGGTTTAATTCGACGCAACGCGAAGAACCTTACCTGGGTTTGACATGCAGGAGAAAGCATCAGAGATGATGCCCCGGCTTCGGTCGCTGCTGCACAGGTGCTGCATGGCTGTCGTCAGCTCGTGCCGTGAGGTGTTTGGTTAAGTCCCGCAACGAGCGCAACCCCTAGTCTTAGTTGCTATTCTGTAAAAAGAGGCACCCTAAGGAGACTGCCGGCGGTAAGCCGGAGGAAGGTGGGGATGAC
>CAIYYT010000262.1 GCA_903930455.1 uncultured bacterium
GGAGCAATTTCGATTTCGGGAGATCCCCAATAGCGCAGCACTTCCTGATAGTACTTCTTCGCCGCCGCCTTGTTTCCCAGCGCTTCCTCGGCAATCCCCAAAAGATAATTATCATCGAGATAGGTATAACCCCAAGTCAACTGATCCGGACCGGAGATAAGAGGTTCGAGCATCTCCTTCCCTTTCTGGTACCTGCGAAAGAGAATGCTGTTCTCTCCCAGTTCACGACGAGCATCGCTGGAAGTTTGACCGCTTTGCATGAGAAGCTCCATAGCACCAATGATACCGGCGGTGTCGGCGTTGGCGAGCCCGTCGAACAGTTCCTGCACGGCATCGCCGATTGGAACCAATTGTGCGGGCACTCGACTGCGGAAGTCGGTCAGCGCTTGCCGCAGCATCGGCCTCAGTTCGTCAGCATATTTGCGATCAATAGCCACTAATCCCACTGGATAGTTGATCTTTTGAGACCATGAAGTCCAGGGAAGTGATTTCTTGTAGTAGTAAGCGGCGCTGTCTTTCATTCCGATCGCCTCGTAGAGCTGCGAAACCGAGTTGAATGCCTGCATCACCCGCATACTGTCCTTCGAAGCCATGGCGTTGGCAATTCCCAGACTGCCAAGCTTAGTGCAAGTGCGGAACTTGCCGGCCCAAATCGCAAGATTGCCTTTGATGTAATAGTACTGATTCATTTTGAACGGATCATTCGCGTAAACCTTTCGAAATTCCTCAGCGTAGTAGTCGGCCTTGGAAAAATCGCGTTTGCGAATAGAGCAGGTGCTCAGAGACTGCAAAGCATCTGCGTCGCCCGGGTACTTCGCCAACACTTGTTCATAAGCAGAAATCGCGGCGTCGATATCATCCTTCAGGAGATACAGTTCTGCCAATCCACGGTACGAAATCGGCGACTCGGGATAATACTGCTGCAGTTGCTTGCAGTACTCGATGGCCTTATCGTAGTCTTTCATGCCCTCGCAGCATTGGACGACAAATCGGAGCGCGAGTTGATACTTGGGATCCTGCTGCAGAACATCTTGGAAGAGCTGGAGCGCGCCGGTCGTGTCTTTGAATAACTCCCAGCGCAGGAGCGCATAGACGCTTCTGGATTCCTTGTCATCCGGATAGGTATCAACAAGAGTCTTCATTTTGGACATCGCCAGATCGAAATTCTGATTGCGCCAGATCTCCGTATAGACGTCAAGCAGATTGCGCTCCTTAGCCGGCAGGTGCGAATCAAAGCGTTTCGCCTGAATAAAATAAGGCACGCCGTCCTGCTGCCGACCCTGGAAGGCATAGGACATGGCAATACGCATGTAGGCAAGTGCAAAAGTGGAATCCAGCGCCACTGCCTTGTTGAAATCGGCAATTGCCTCTTCATAGAACTCATCAAGGAATTTCTGCATGCCAAGATGATAGTACTTGTATGCCTCCGGAGATGACGTAGTCAACTGCGACACTCCCTTGTCGACAAGAGACATCCCACGCATATTCATTGCTGACGCCATTCGAGTCGCCAGCGAATCAACGAGCGTCATCGGATCGTCGCTAACGACTTTCTCCGCCAAAAGGATCTTGCCGCTGGCGACATCCTCAAGACGCGCATCAATGCGAATCTTAGCGCCGAGTTTGAACATAGAACCGGAAAGGACGTTAACCGCTCCCAGATTGCGCGCCGCCTTAACCTGCTCCTCGTACGAGAACTGGTCGAGATCGTCGCCTTCACCACCCAGCTCCTCGACCAGACGCCTTTGACTGATGATGTTGATGGACTGGTCCTGCGCCAAAGCGGTCAGCAGGATTTCCGGCAGACCGGTCTTGAGCCAGTCAAGTTCGGCATCTCCGGTCTTATTCTCGAAACCAAGAATGGCCAAAGAATAGGCACCTGCTTGTGCAGTCGGGCCGGATCCGCCCGAAAAGAGCTTCTTGAGAGGGGAAAACCCACGCCAACCGAAAAACAAGATGAAAAAAAGAAGAACAACACCGACACGAATCAGGCGATTGAGGCGCTGTTTCTTGCGATCAGTGCGGAGGGCCGAGTCGATTTGCGCGGTCATCGAGGAGGTGGAACTGGACACACCACTGTCATACTGGCGACGCAGATTGCGCAGGTCAACCACTAGATCGCGGGTGTCTTGATAGCGGTCATTGGCATTCTTTTGCAGACACTTGTCAATGATCCGCTCAATTTCGGGATTGATGTCTTCATTCCTGCTGCGGGGTGACGGATGCTGCGCTTCGAGGATTTTCGCCAGAATCGACACTTGCGTGGAACCGACAAACGGCATATCGCCGGTGAACATCCTGTACAGCAACACACCAAAGGAAAAAATGTCGGAACGGTTGTCGACCGCTTCCCCACGTACTTGTTCTGGGGACATGTACGACACTGTGCCAACTACGGTGCCGGCGGTTGTCAATTGCTTCTTGACCGTTTCGCCGGAGGCTGGCGCCCCTTCCATCTGCAACGGTTCGATCGCCTTGGCGAGACCGAAATCGAGAATTTTGGGTTCGTCATGCTCGTCGATGAGGATGTTATCTGCCTTAATGTCACGATGAACAATACTCATCTTATGCGCGGCGGCCAGACCCGAGGCAATCTTTTCAGCCAGACGTAGTAGTGCGCTAGTGTCAGAGGTCGAACTGGTGACATACTCGGTCAGCGTCCTGCCTTTGATGTACTCCATGACGATGTAGCCGATGTCTTTCTGGGACTGTGGGTCGGTGGCGGCGCCGATGTCATAGATGGCCATGACGTTCGCGTGGGAAATTTGGGCAGCGGTTTTGGCTTCGCGCTCGAACCGATCTCGACGATCCTGATTGTCGAAGTAATCATCCCGCAGAGTCTTGAGGGCGACACGACGATTAAGTTTCAGGTCTTCTGCCAGATAAACCTCGCCCATCCCTCCTTCGCCCAACTTCTGGAGGATCTTGAAATGTCCGAAATCCTGTCCCGGCGTCAACATGACCAAACCTCAATCTTTAGAACAGTAATATTGCCGAAACTTGAACTGATTTCAACAAGATTCTTCTAAAGTCTGCATCAATCACAAATCTGTCACTGCAAAGCGGAATTGAGGCCCAGTCTGAAAAGGGCAAACGTCGAGCAGGAACTTCTACGTAATCTCTTCGTTAGATTCATGGATACTTCGTCTACACTAGTAAGAAGACTGCAATGGACCGGGAAATATGCCCCAATACGGAAGGAACCGTTGCGGGTGTCAAATCGCGGCCGGATCGGCATCGAGTTGTCTCGTCGCGCTCGCAAGATTTTTTCGGTGACAACCATCCCCCCCGCAAGTTATCTTCCGTGAATCAGGTACCGAATCAAGGGTAAGACATGAAGCACAAGGTGACATTTCTCCCGCACAAAATTACCGTTGAAGTCGATACCGACGAAACGATAATGGAAGCGGCGCTGGCAAACGGTATCGAATTGGAACACAATTGTGGCGGCAACTGCTGCTGCACGACCTGCCACGTTGTCGTACGCGAAGGCGAAGCGCATTTGTCGGCGATGGAGGAGGAGGAAACTGATCGTCTCGAGGAATGCGCCGAACTCTCAGCAACCTCCCGGCTCGGATGTCAGGTGAAGATTCGCGGCGATGTTATGATTGAAATCCCCGAACGTGACCCGTTTCGCCTTGACGGTCTGGAAGAGTTGGAGAGTTTCGGAGAGGAGTTGCTGAGGTCAGACTGATAGCTGAAAACTCAAACGAGGAGCCGCAGTTGCGATGATCGATGTCTACGATGTAGTCGTAATCGGCGCCGGCCCAGTAGGATTGTATGCCGGTTTCTTTACCGCGGAGAACAAACTTCGGGTAGCTATCGTTGATGCGTTGCCCGATGTCGGCGGTCAACTGACTGCGCTGTATCCCCAGAAGTCCATCTTTGACGTCGCCGGATATCCTCAAGTGACGGCAACGCAGCTCGTGGATAAACTCAAGCATCAAGCTCTGAAACACCATGTATCTTTCCTGCTTGAGTTCAAAGTGGTGACGCTCTCACTTTGCGAAGATAAGACCTATCGAATCGTCTCTGAGCAGGGTCGCGAGATTCGCGGTCGCTACATCATCATTGCCGTCGGAGCGGGTTTGATTACGCCACGCAAGTTGGAACTGCCGGAGGCCGAAAAGTATTTGGACCGCGGGCTGGAATACGTGGTTAGAGATGTGGAAGAGTACCGCCGTAGACGGGTATTGATCGTAGGTGGAGGTGACACAGCACTAGATTGGGCGAGCTTCATGGTCGATGTCGCCGATGGCGTCGTTTTGATACATCGCTCCAGTCGCTTTGTCGGCTTCGAGGGTTCGCTGCGGCGGCTACAGCAGTCCGCCTGTATGATATATGTCGACACCGGACTTACCGGTATTTTTGGCGAGGGCAAGGTCGAGCGAGTGCAGATCACGAACTCCAAAGAAGGATGGACCAAAGAACTGGAAATAGAACGCATCCTCGGCTGCATTGGATTTACGCCCAAGCTCGGGTTCATCAAGGAGATCGGCTTTGAGATTGCCGAGGGTTCCATTCGCGCAGACGAAAACATGCGCACCAACGTCACCAACGTCTATGCCGTCGGCGATATCTCCAACCATCCGGGGCGGATCAAGCTGATCTCTACCGGTTTTGGCAACGTCCAAATCGCCGTCAACGACATCATCCGACGTGGCAAAAATCCGTCATAATACTCACCTACGGACTTTCAAATCAAATGTGCCGGCTGACTCCTCTGTAAGGCCATGTTGGCAGACCGACGATTCCGAGTGCGAACTGTCCTAAGATATTGAGAGACTTCAGGATGGAGACTGATTCCACTACCTCATGAAATTGTCAACCACAATTGTGCGGTTCTCTCATGAATTTACCAGATTTTGTCTTCATTTATTGATTGTCAACATCTGTTGAGTATCATATAATGGTTTCACCTGAAAGCTGGTTATTGAGTCACTGCAGAAAATTGAAATGCAACAGCAACATATTCGGAGGTCAAGATGCTTCGTAGACTTTTTCCGATCGCTGCGCTGATAGCGCTGGCAATGATACTCATGAGTGGGTGTAGCAAGGATTGTGCAGAGTGTCCCACAGAGAGCCCGGTATTGTACCTTAATAAGCACAAAATTAACCTCGCCGCCGCCGAAACAACGTCCACGCTGGCAATTAGCAACAAGGGCCAACAGACACTGTCATGGACGATCTCCATATCACCGTCAACGGCGGCTGCCAAGCTCGGCGATGCGGAAGCAGGCGGGTGGCTAACAGTTACGCCGCTGACCGGTTCGGGGGACGGAACCATCACGTGCACGGCCGATCGCACCAAACTTGATAAGTTGGGAATATCCCGCGCGACGTTGATAATCAACGCTCCTGATGCAGCGAATACGACGCGCGATAGTGTGGAAGTCAATATCATCAATAGTAATGATTGGCTGATCAACGATGACGGCGTTTTCGACAGTTGCGCTGTGCCCGTTGACAATGACTACTACTGGGTCAAGGAGTTTCATCTGCCATCGGGTGTTGACGCCGTGATCGTCGATTCGATCAGCTTCAACTTCTGCAATGGAAGTGACTCCATTATGTTGCTAGCATATGATTGGACCGTCATGGATAACGATCCTAACAGAGTAAAGTTTCCCGGCCAACTATTGTTCGTGCCGCTATCGTATTCCGAAACCACTTCGGGATGGAATAGCTATCCCGTCAACTGGTACATCACCGCAGATACTTTCTATCTTGGTTACTTCCAGTTGGGCGCCAACTCGCCCGCACTGAATATTGATACATCTCCCTCCGACACCCAGAACACCGGCTGCTGGACTGCTCGTGACTACAATACGAACGCTGACACAGTAGAACTGGCCTGGTACCCCGAAGGAGTGTCACGGACATTTGCTATCAGAGCCCATGTGATACCGGCATTTCAGTATGTTGGGAAGCGGCCTGTCGGGACATCAGTTACGGAGCTGTGGAATGCATTGGAGTTGGGTTACCAACAAAAGGGAACTCGTCTGACACGTATTTGCCCGCTGCGTCACGACTGAGAAACGGCGCCATTTCAAAGAGTAGATCATGAGCCGTCAGGAACCCGCTACGGCGGGCTGACGGCTTCTTGATTGATGGAGACGCACCGTTTTCATTCGAATCCTAATAATCCTCAGTAAGGACATGGCCACAGGACCACAACGATTTTGCTTGCCCGAAGAAGCGTCGAAGTCGTAGCTTAAGATGTGTGGATTTTGTCGCGCTATATCCTCAGGGAACACCTCGGTCCCTTTCTGTTCGCCCTTTTCGTCGTCCTTTTTGTTCTGATACTCGACTTCATCCCGCAGATGCTCGATTTGATCATTGGCAAGAATATTGCCATCTGGACGGTCTTGAAGTTGTTGGTGCTTAATTTGGCATGGATGTTAGCATTAGCAGTGCCAATGGCGGTGCTTGTGTGCACGCTCATGGCCTTCGGTCGCTTGACGGGGGACAAGGAGATTCTGGCGATCAAGAGTCTGGGTATCAACATGGTGCGGCTCATGCTTCCCGTCATCGTGGCGGCCTCGCTAATCGGCGCGGGGCTGATCTGGTTTAACAACAACGTCTTGCCGGACGCCAATCATGCCCTGGCGAATCTGCGTTCCGATATTGGACGACTCCGGCCGACGTTTCAACTGCGCCCCGGTGTGTTTGTAAACGATATCCCCGGGTATGTCATTTTGGTGGATCATGTTGATTATGTGCAGTCAAAGATCTGGGGTGTTGTGATCTACGACCGCACCAACCCATCGGTCACTCGCACTATTATAGCGGACAGCGGCGTTGTCGAATTTTCGCAACAAGGGGAATCGGTAACCTTCCATCTCATGGACGGGCAGTTACACGAGCAAGACCTCGGCAAGCAAGGTTCCTACCGGCTCTCGGAGTTTCGTTCCCAAACCTTCAAAGTGGAGAACCTGGATACGGCGTTGAAAGAAACGAAGCAAGAGTATCGCGGTGACCGAGAGATGTCCTCGGGGATGTTATTGGATCGGATTCACGGCTTCGAGAAGGAGTTTGCGGACTACAAGCATTCCATCCTTCAAGATAGCGATTCGCTATTCAATATGGTTCTCTCCCGGCCACAGAAGATCACCGAGCAGCAAGGTCGCACAAACGAGCAGTGGGAACGCATGGTCGTCGGGCAGACTTACACCGATTTCGTTCCGATCAGCCGGCTGATGAAGACGCGTCGATCGCAGCTTTATACCAGTGTCAAGTCAATCAGCAAATACAGGGTGGAAGTGCACAAAAAATACTCGCTACCGGCTGCTTGCCTGGCGTTCATTTTGATTGGCGCGCCGTTGGGAGTAGTCAGTCGCAGAGGCAGCATGGCGATGTCGGTCGGCATCTCGATCGGACTATTCACCGTCTACTGGGCTTTCCTCATCGGCGGCGAGCAGTTGGCCGATCGTCTGATTGTGGCGCCGTGGGTCGCGATGTGGGCCGCGAATATACTTATGGTCGCGGTTGGTCTATTGTTGCTTTACTGGGTCAAGAGCGAAAAGAGCTTTGTGGCCGCGCTACAGTCGGTGTTTTGGCGGAGCGAGAACGCGTGAACATTATAGACCGATACCTACTCAAGAGATTCTTCGTAACTTTTTTTGTTTCGATCCTCTGCTTCGTCCTGATCTTTAATCTGGTCAATCTGGTCGAGCGGATTGGCAATCTACTTGAATCCGGTGCGACATTCGCCGACGTGTTTATGTACTATTTCTATTTCACACCCTTCATTATCGTACTCACCTGCCCGATTGCCACGCTCTTGGCATCGATATTTTCCATCGGCTTGATGGCCAAGAGCAACGAATTGTTGGCGATGAAGGCGGCGGGCGTTTCGCTTTATCGCATTGTGGCGACTTTGATTGCCGGAGGCATCCTGATCGCAGCCGGGTTGTGGGTGTTTGGCGAGATGATTCTGCCGGAGGCCAATAGTCGAAAGAACATCATCGAAGCAGAGAAGTTCGAAAGACGCAGCAGCGAAAGCGCAACCGTCTATCGCAACCAGATGTTTCAGGGGTTGCACGGACGCGTATTCCAATTCACGAATTATGTCTCCAAATCGGCGACCGGCGAAGATGTGGTGATTCAAACCTTCGAAGGCAATAAGCTTAAACAGTTGATCACCGCTAATCGCTTCGTATGGCAGGACACAATGTGGGTTGGCAGCGAAGTACAGGTCAGAGATTTTGGGGATTTTGAGTCCGACCCGGAACCAATCAAAAACACGAAATATCCGACTCTGCCTTTCCCCGACTTCCGTGAAAAGCCAACCTATTTTGAAGACTGGTTCAGCCGCCAGGATCCCTTGTCGATGGACTACTTCAAGCTGAAGAAGTTCATCCAGGTCAGTCGTGCGCTCGGCAAGGACGTAACCACACAACTTGTTGATCTGGAAAACAAAGTCGCCTTCCCGTTTATCAATGTCATCATCATTCTGATAGGCGTTTCGTTGGCGTCTAATCCCCGACGCAGTGGATTGGGGATCAGCTTCGCCGTTTCGATGGCGATATCGTTTGTTTTCTACACCTGTGTCAAGATCGCGATCGAATTCGGGCATGAGGGAGCAATCTCCCCGCTGGTCGCCGCGTGGGGTACGAACGCAGTATTCCTTCTATTCGGGCTGATACTGCTGTTCAAAACGCCCAAATGAGCACTCTGCGAACGAAGGCCACGGTCAATTCATACGCGTCCGGAGTGAAGCGCTTTTTTGGCCTA
This sequence comes from uncultured bacterium, assembly GCA_903930455.1. Taxonomy (GTDB): domain Bacteria; phylum Zixibacteria; class MSB-5A5; order CAIYYT01; family CAIYYT01; genus CAIYYT01. The sequence continues at coordinate 8,737 of CAIYYT010000262.1, forward strand.
TGTTACTACTTGCGATGTCATCGGCGGTGTTTTGGTTGAGTCGTATGTAAATACCCCCCCACCGCAAGGAATCATCTGTCCGGTCGTCCTGTCCTTATGCACCAGCCAACCACCGGTGTTGTAGAGTGTCAAAGGTCGTCCGCCCGTAGACTGTGTCCAGGGAGCGGCATCGGCGCCCCACGGTATTGGCTCATGCGTGTGACCAAAGATGACATAACGCGGATTCGAGACCGCCAGTTGTGTTTGCTGATTCATGTATTCGATTTCGAATAGGGCGGCGTCGAAAAAGCGTCGGAAACGATCAAGCGTGTCTTTGGTGTGAACAAATTCTTCGCTGTAGCGCGTCGCTTTCATCTTCTCCAGTTGTGAGACGACCCATTTCTTGCCATAGTTGCAAGCAACATCGCGAACAGCTTCCTGGGGATCAAGCAACCAGCGCGCTGGTGTAATCCAGTCAATTTCATCATCGAGTTTGTCCAGATACCGTTTGACTCTGGCGAGATTCTGTTCTTTCACTTCCTGCACCAACGGCTGGACCACTCCGGTAAGCGGACCTGCCTGGCCAATACCGGAGGAGGCGAGTTGGTTGAGCGGAAAGTTGATCGCGACCATCTCAGCAAGATCAAGAGTATCACCGATACGGAGGTCAGCGCCCGCGACTTTCAGCGCCCACTCGCTCAACATCGACCAATATGGTTCCAGGTAATGCCCGTGAGTCAGAAGGATGGTGTAGCTGTCGGTCAGCAGATAGACGTTGGGATACGCGAACGCAAAAGGAGTGTCGACGCCGGTGCCGTCTTCGTTTCTGGTGATTTTGTCGAGGAACAATCCTCCATATCTCCACAATGAATTCGGATTATGATTTACACCGAACAGCGTGAATACCTCGCCGCTGCGGTTACTGCGACAGTCGAGAATGCCTGGCACCGAATAACGAAAAGCACGCGGAGGTCGACCCTCATTAATCCTGCGGATGACGTTGACATCATGCTCGTAGAAGTGCCACATGTCAAAATCGTGGTTGCCGGGAACGTAGATGATCTGTTTGGCGATCTTGTCGCGCTGCAACTGCTGGAAGAAAACTTTGGCGACGGCATAGGTCTCCTCATAACTGGCAATCGAGAAGTCACAGATGTCGCCAAGGAGAATGAGGAAATCGTTGTCTTGCCCAGCGGCGTCACAAAAAGCTGCGTACTTTGGGCCGATCATCGGATTCTGCTTTGATTCTGGCGGGTCAAAGTGCGCCAGTTGACACAACGGATCACCGAAGTGCACATCCGAAATGATAGAAATGCGCATAGCTGAGGTTCCTCCCTTGGTTCTATATACTGCCGCGCAAAGAACGTATACTCCTGACGGCATATTGAGAGGAGGGGCAGCGGCCAAATTCACCTTGTCGGCAGACGTTTGCAGTCTATATTTGCACCTATGCTTGCACTCTTCAGTAAAACGGCCAAACCCACTCCGGAAGCGGACATAAAACTGGCACAACTCTATGTTAGCGGCGAAAAAGCGACCTACAAACAGGTCGACCGCTGGATCAGCCAAGTGACGAATCTTTCCGTCTGGCACTTTGTTGACGATGTCGAGGATGTAAATTCGATCGTGCATTTGAAGCTCTTTTCGAGTCTGAAAAGTCAGCGTTTTCGTGGTGAGTCGACGTTTCGCACATATGTCCAGCGGATGACGCGCTATACCTGCATCGATCAAGTGCGGAGCCAGCGAGTAGCACGCCAAGTCGATCCGGAGGACTTGCCGACGCCTTCGGGAAGCGAACGCCCTGATATCGCGCATGAGGCAAAGGAAGAGCGACAGATTTTCGTCAAGATTTTTCGTGCAATTGGGCCGGAATGCCAGAAAATCTGGCGAATGATCTTCACTGACTCCTTGAACTACAAAGAGATAGGCGAAAAGTTACACCTGCCTGAGGGTACGGTGAAGCGTAAGGTGCACGAGTGCAAGCAGATGGCAATAGAGCTCAAAGAAAAGCTGATTTAGCTGAACCGGTGGAATCCTCAAGCGACAGTAAGATCGAAAGGAGACCTCTGCTATGAGCGTCAATAAGGACATTATCGATCTGATCCCGCTGCTCGTGCAGGGTAAACTTCGCGAGGCGGAGAAAAACATCGTTCTGGAGCAGATTCGGAAATTGCCGGAGTTGCAGAAAGAGTACGATTTCTGGCAGGGTATCCATGCCATCCGCCGGGAACTGCCACGCTATGATTTCTCCGCACATATATTGCCCGAGGTTCTCGACCGTTTTGTGCAGAATAAGATAAATCAATTGTCGAACGAGTATTCTGAGATAACTGCTCACCTGCAAAAATGCTCGTCATGTAGTGAAGATGTCGAACTGTTGCGGCACACGGTAAAGCTCATTCCCGAAGAGCAGATGAGAGCAACTTCGAATGAGCAAGACGCCCGGCTGCATTCGATCTTCGGACTACGACTGCCGACAGTCAGAGCGTTGGCGCCGGTCTTCTCATTCCTGGTCGTTGTGCTGGCACTGTTTGTGATCTTCCAGCGCACCAGCGAACAGGGGGATATCGCGACGATTCTCTTGAAACCGCAATTCGAGAAACGCAGCGTCACCGATGTCGCGCATGTACCAGAAATGCAGGTATTTCTCAAGCAAAATACCGGCAAGGTGGTTTTCGCATTTCCGACAGACCGCATCGATGTTCAAGAATACCACTATGCCATCAGTCTCACTCCCAGAGCTGGCGCACCTGTCGAGCTAAATAGTGCAAATATCCAATGCCAGACGACCCGGTTGACAAACCAATGTGAGCTGACGGTCACCGACAACGATATCCTCAAGCAACTCAAGCAAGGTGGTAGTTTCGCCCTGTCGATCAAAGAACAGTTTCCAGCCGGTGTGCAACTCGAACCGGCAGAGTACGAGTATTACTTTAAGGTATTGGTGAAGTAGATTTAGCTTTCTGAGTCCACCGGTCGCATAGATCCCGCCATAGAACCAACTCGCGATCTAATCAAGAATCACCGGCAACTTGAGATTCGCAATTACGACTACCAGTTTGCAACTCGCTAATTACACCCCGTACACGGCGCTTGTCCGCCGGAGAAGATGTAAGCAATCAGATACACTACATCCGAGATATCAACCGTGTTATCGCAGTTGGCGTCACCGGCCAAGACTGGATTGGGCGCCAAACCACCTGAAAAGATGTAAGCGATCAAATAGACGACGTCCGAGATGTCAACGGTATGATCGCCATTGGCATCGCCACACTTGTAATCGCAGACGTCGCCGATGCCGTTACCGTTGCTATCGGCCTGATTCGGATTCGCCATCGTCGGACAATTGTCGCAGGCATTGCCAATACCATCGGCGTCGGCGTCAGTCTGTAGTGGGTTCGCTACGGTCGGGCAGTTGTCGCAGGCATCGCCCTTGCCGTCAGCGTCGGCGTCAGTCTGTAGTGGATTGGCGACAGTCGGACAATTATCGCACACATCACCCTTGCCATCGGCATCTGTGTCGGTCTGGAGTGGGTTCGCTATAGTCGGGCAGTTATCACACGCGTCGCCTAGACCGTCAAGATCAGTATCAAGCTGATTACTATTGAAAACAGTCGGGCAGTTGTCGTAGGCAGCGCAGATGCCGTCACCATCGGTGTCGCCGCAGGTATAATTCCAGAGAATCGACATGTTGTCAGAATCGCGGTTGGCAGTCATGATATCCAAGTCACCATCGCCATCAAGATCGGCAACGGCAGCCGTAAATGGGGCATCTCCGACGCTCATTGGTGATCCGGCTGAAAAGACGCCGCTGCCATTGTTTAGTAGCAATGTGACATTGTCGTCGTCAGTATTTGCGGCAATGATGTCGATATCGCCGTCACCATCGATATCGCCGCACGTCGGATTGAGCGGCGAGGCTCCAACGGTGAAGGTCGCCGGTGACGCAAACGAAGCATTACCGTTGTTCAGAAATACCGAGATTTTGTTGCTGGGCGCGCTGCTGCCGTGTCCGGTTGCTAAGTCAAGTTTGCCATCACCATTGAAGTCGGCAGTGATGACCGAGTAAGGGCCTGCATTCGGGTCATTTATGGACGTATAAGCGGTAAATGAACGGCCACCGTTGTTGATTAACAGCGACAACTTGGCAACAAAATGATTGGCTACGACCAGGTCGATGTCACCATCGTTGTCAAAATCCCCGCTCGCAATGGAAAGAGGGAAGTCCGCCGTTGCCAACGTGGTAGGATCGCCGAAGGTGCCATTGCCTTGATTCCATAGCACCATGACATTCTTACTTTCGGCATTAACGATCGCGAGATCCAAGTGTCCATCGCGATCAAAGTCAGCTGCAACCACGTCATATGGATTTTTTTCCACCTCAATTAGGGTGGGAGAACCGAAGGTTCCATTCCCGTTGTTCAAGAAAACTGCGATTGTTTTCGCAACAGGATTTGCCGTGATCAGATCGGCGTCACCGTCACCATCAATATCTGCCGCTGCCAAACCGAGAGGCTCAGCACCAACGCCGTAGAAGACAGCAGGAGCAAAAGTCTCATTACCTAGATTGAGATAGACTGCGACATTATGCGCCGTGGCGTTTGTAACCGCACAATCGATTAGGCCGTCGCCATTGAGGTCAACCGCTTGCAGGTTTTGAGGCGCATCTCCGCAAGCAAGGTTCACTCTAGGCAGAAAGGTGCCGCCGCCTTGCGTAGCTGTGGTGAATGACCAGGAATACGGAGCTAGCGGAACTCCCTGGGATGATTGTATGCCGCCGGTCAGAGTGACCGTGACCTGTTCTCCGGCGGCGAAATCGACAGTAGGGTCGAAGGTCGCGGTGAAAGTCCCCGGATTGTAAGTTATCGTGCCCGAATGGTTGCCGCTGTTTTGTCCTCGAACAATCATAGTGGCAGCATTTATCGTCGCTGAATTCATGTCGACGCTGAAGGTTGCCGCGGGTGATGACGAAACGGCGACATTCAAGGTATTAGCTACCGGAGATAGTGCCAAGAGCGTGGGCACGGGTCTTGTCCATTGGGCGATACGAGCGGTGACTTTGCCTCCCGCCGTGGAGAAAACGCCCCCCGCGATCAGGTTCCCATTGTAGACGGTCAGGGCTAAGACAAAGCTATTCATCCCCGATCCCAGCGCTGACCAGCCGGTACCGTCCCAGGAGGCGATACGATTGGCGCTCGTCCCCCCCGCCGTGGTGAACTCGCCCCCCGCGATCAGGTTCCCATTGTAGACGGTCAGGGCACGTACCTCGCTATTCATCCCCGATCCCAGCGGTGACCAGCCGGTACCGCCCCAGGAGGCGATACGAATAGCGCTCGTCCCCCCCGCCGTGGTGAAATGGCCCCCCGCGATCAGGTTCCCATTGTAGACGGTCAGGTCATAGACATTGCCATTCATCCCCGATCCCAGCGCTGACCAGGCTGCCCCATCCCAGGAGGCGATGAAGTTTGCGCTTGTCCCACCCGCCGTGGTGAAATAGCCCCCCGCGATCAGTTTCCCATTGTATACGGTCAGGGCCCCGACAAAAGAGTATGGTCCGCCCATCCCCGATCCCAGCGGTGACCAGGCTGCCCCATCCCAGGAGGCAATGTAGTTTGCGCTTGTCCCCCCCGCGATCAGGTTCCCATTGTAGACGGTCAGGGCATAGACATAATTGCCATACATTCCCGATCCCAGCGGTGACCAGGCGGTACCGTCCCAGGAGGCGATACTATTGGCGCTTGTCCCCCCCCGCCGGGGTGAAATAGCCCCCAGCGATCAGGTTCCCATTGTAGACGGTCAGGGCATGGACCTCGTTATTCATCCCCGATCCCAGCGGTGACCAATAAACATCATTGGGGTCATCGTTTGGCGAAGCCGGAGAAGCCGGGCGAAAAACCGGCTGACCAGAGGATGTATCAAATGCGGACTCGAATCCTTTCATGTCCAGCGCACCCTGATAGCCCGAACGCCGCGCGGCTTCCAGATCGAATCGGCCGTCGGGTGTAAGAAACTCGCCAAGACCTCGCGCCGAATCCAGTGTGTTCGGCATTGACTGAGTCAGGTCGCTCTTGACATTGCCACTTTGCAGATCGTTGGCGAAAGCTGCAAGTGTGAGGATTGAAATGAGCAGCGCCGTCAGCGCCATTGTTAATGGAATTTTGTGTATCATGTCGGCCTCCCAAAGGTGCACAGGTGAGACATCGGGTTGTATTTTCAGGTATCAAGATAGCGATTCGGGTCGGCTTTGTCAAGGCAATCTACGCTATGTAGAATGAGGGGGGATAACGTCTGTTCTACCTAGATCGCGAAAAGCCAAAGTCGGTGGGATTACTCCCCTGCGTTCCAGAACTCACGCAAAATCGCCAGGTTTTTCCTGTCAGCTTCGTATTCTTCCCCGTCTTTTGGCGTTTCGAGCAGCTTGGGGATACTATCCAAGCGTGCATCCTGCATGATGA
>CAIYYT010000263.1 GCA_903930455.1 uncultured bacterium
CTATGGAACAACTTGGCTCGAAGAGGTAATCGGTCTTGCAGCGCATCCGAAGGGTTAGCGATAGCAAAGAAGATCTATTCCCAGGCATTCGAGAGAATTGAAGAACTGCGCCAACCGTATGAAACAGTCGTTGAGATCAATGTGAACAATTTGCCAAATCCTGCGGTTGTTGAACGGTGGACCTCCGACGATTTTGTCAGCACGCTGCGTCATGACCAGTCAAACCCGCGCCTTAATGTGGATTTTCGACAGCTTGTTCACATCGCCTTCCGGATTGCAGCGGAAATTGGTGAGGAATTTATCGAAGGCTTGCAGAATGCTCGCGGTGTAATTGAGCAGAACGTAACGGATAACCTCTATGCGCGCCATGTTCAGCCATTGTTTCTGGGGAAGTGAAAGGGTTCCAAAGGCTCGGAAGAAATCAATAAAATCGCTTTGCAGAGCAAAGGGGGGGGCAGGTCACAATTGCAGCTCAAACATTGCGCAAAAGTTTGTGACTGCAGTAAGCTTTGTCACTTGTGCCTTCATTTCCTGGTTATCCTTTCAATGAAGCGGATACTCGCATACAATTGTAAAGAGATCATCTCCGGGACTGCAGTTGTTGCCGAACCCTGTTGGGGGTACAAAAACATTTTCGATTGCCGATTGTCGATGTATGATTGAAAAGCCGATCCTGACGGGTCGGCTTTTTGCGTTTGAAAACAACGAGTTCGCTTGTGCGCCGTCTCTTGCTACTGACGAGTAAAATGGTAGACACCACTGCCGACGTGATAGACATCGGCCTGAACAGACTCCCCCAAATACTTCACCCCCAAAGCCTTTGCCGCCGGAACGCCGCTCTCAAAGAGTGAACAAGGTGAATCCTCGTAAAGAGTTCTTCAGGATTAGCCTCGACGATATTGCTGTGGCATGTGACAAACATGGATATAAAGTGAACCTCTCAAAATTGGCTGAAGCTCGTGAGTATCGCGAGACTCTTGATAAAGAAAAGGCTTTAAGCGTCCAATGACAATTCGTCTCGAGGCGGAAAATGAGACGCTCGTCAGATCGGGAAAGTACTGTCCTTTCGTCCAGACAATTTTGTTGATTCTTCTCTTCGCAACAGGGTCAAACACGTAAAAGTCCGGAAAAGACCTTCTCAATACTGTTGCCGATGCACGTCGTGCATTGGCTTGTTCAATGAAATCAAAACAATCATTGCTATTGCAGATAACAAATTCAACAATCCAGACAGCATGGCAAAATTCCTGTATGCCAATATGAAGTCAGTGCCAGAGAGTAGTGCGCCGATAACGCAGAACGACATAAAGCACTTTTTCGTCGTTATAACGCAAGGTGGTTCAAATGCGGGCAACGTACTCAAATTAGGATCCGACAATAGAACAATCATAGGTGGCGTTCTGATTATTCCAAACAAGGGGTCTTATTCTGCGATCGCAGCTGCAATGGATGACGAGGGTGCGTCAATGCTCATGGGAAGCACAGAAAGCGCAATCGATTACCCATCTGTCCAGGATGGCAGATACCTTACATTTTTCCCACAAGACTATAGAATGCAGCAATGGGTCACCTACTTAGGGCCCGGAGCAAGATATCCCGCATTGTCGAAAGGATTCTAACGCAGATCGATTCGCTGGCTCGAATTCCTATCTGCCGTGGCCGTTTGTAGGTGTGTACATTGAGATGGGATTCGTTATGTTCTACAGGAAGTGGGCGGAACGAACTTGATCACCAGCCCATTGCTTATCTTTGTTGCTCTGGCTACCTTGCATCACCCTCTCGCACCGTACGAACACTTGCGCGATCACATAGTAAAGTCATGTCTGCGTTTCATCACCTGTACCAGGAACACCGAGTTAACTGTGAGATTCTGACGGAGTCTTTGACAGGTACTGCCCCCAAGATCGTGGTCCATTTCGGATGTTAGTTTTTTTAGTAGATTTGGACATCCGAAGAAGAGGAGGACCAGGCCATGAAGAAGCGATTTACAGAAGCGCAGATTGCTTTTGCACTGCGCCAAGCTGCCAGCGGTACATCGGTGGCTGAGATCATCCGGAGAATGGGCATTACAGAGCAGACGTTTTATCGATGGAAGAAGCAATATGCCCATATGGGAGTTCCGGAGATACACCAGTACCGACAGCTGGAGGAGGAGAACCGTCGGCTCAAGCGCCTCGTCGCTGATCTGACACTGGACAAGCAGATGCTGCAGGATGTATTGTCAAAAAAGCTCTGAGGCCTGCCGTTCGCCGGGAGCTGGTGCAGGAGATGCAAGCGCTCTACCAGACCAGCGAGCGTCGGGCCCTTCAGGTGATGCAGTGGCCGAGGTCGACACATCGATACGAGAGTCTAGCCGATCCTCAGCTACCACTCAGGCTACGGTTGCGCGAGTTGGCGAAGATTCGTGTGGCCTACGGATATCGACGGCTGCACGTCCTACTGAGGCGTGAGGGCTGGGAGGTCAATCATAAACGGGTCTACCGGCTCTATCGCATAGAAGGCCTGGGAATACGGAAGAAAACACCTCGCCGTCGCGTTGCGTGCGTCAAGCGAGAGATCCGACCTGCTGCCTTGACAAGGAACGAATGTTGGAGTATGGATTTTGTTTCCGATCAACTCTTTGATAGTCATCGCATCCGCGTGCTAGTGGTTGTCGAGAACTACACGCGGGAGTGTCTTGCCCTCGAAGCAAATGTGAAGATCCGCGGTATCGATGTCGTGACGACGTTGGAGCGCATCACGCAAGAACATGGTTTTCCGAAACGCATCAAGGTGGACAATGGACCCGAGTTCATTTCAAAGGATCTGGATCGATGGGCATACTGGAACAAAGTGGAGCTCGACTTCAGTCGACCGGGGAAGCCATCGGACAACGCGTTGGTTGAAGCGTTCAACTCCCGCTTCCGACAAGAGTGTTTGAACCAGCATTGGTTCATGTCGCTGGAGGATGCAAAAACGAAACTCCGTTCCTGGCAGAAGGAGTACAACACGGAAAGACCACACAGTGCTTTGGGTTACCGCTCACCGATCCAAAGTGA
>CAIYYT010000264.1 GCA_903930455.1 uncultured bacterium
GCGATCAGATTGCCGAACTGCGTGCCCCAATCCCCCAGATGGTTGATGCTGATTGTGTGATAGCCCAGCTTCTGGTACATCCGATTGAGGGCAGCGCCGATGATTGTCGAACGTAGATGTCCGATGCCAAACGGCTTGGCAATGTTTACGGACGAATACTCGAGGAGAACCGTCTGACCGTTGCCGGATGAATTTGAGCCATAAGCGGTGCCCTCAGTCAACACTCGCTTGAGTGGCTCCACCACACCCGCACCAGCGCCATAGGTGATATTGAGATAGCAACCCACAGGTTTGATTGTAAAAGAACCGCTTGGAAGCTTCACTGATCGAAGCTTGTCGGCCAGTTCGGTAGCAATCTGCCTCGGCGACTTGCCCATAGGTTTCGCGAGTCGGAAACAGGGAAAGGCAGTGTCGCCGTGTTGCGGATTCTTCGGAATCTCGAACCACCATACAAGCTCTTTCGCCGGCACGCCGGACGCAGTCGAAATCACTTCCGCAATCTGCGTCTTGATCTCAGTTGTGCTCATTACTCATTCTTACGCCTGCTCAGCCACTTCAGTTACAGTCAATGGCTCACAGTATATTGATTTTGAGGGGCAAGACAAACGAATTCAGCGTGGACTGCCGGTATCAATAATAATCCGCTCCCCTTCGCGGGTTTCGCTGTCGGCAAAGTAGTAGTAGTATAGCGCCGCCGAGATGATATACAGCACAATCGCCACCAGGAACACACCCACAAAGCCCCCTTTCTCGATCATGAAACCACCAATCTGTGTGGATATGGCCCAGGCGCCCCCCCAGCCAACAGCCGAGAGTGAGTTGATCAGTCCGTGATCGCAGTCGTCGACCGACTCCATCATAAATGTGTTGGTCACTGGCACACCCATGTTCATTAGAGCACCACGGAAAATGAACGCGAAGAATGCGAGATTGAGATTGTTGCTGTAACAAAGAATTAGCATAAAAGGTACCGACAGAAGCTCCGTCAGCACCACAGTCTTAATGTATCCAAAATGGCGTTCATTATAGGCACGATCAATACCGCAACGAGCATCGCACACTGGAGCACGGCGAAGTAGACACCGATTCGTCCCGGCTCCAGGTGGAAGCGATTGCGGAAATAGAGATTGAGAAAAGGGATGATCAATCCGGCGCCGGCACCCACGAGCAGGTAAGGAAACGTCAATTTGAAAAACAACTTCCGCTTCGCTTTGAGAGCACCCCAAGAGAAGATGCGCGAGAGATCATCCGGTCGCGGCTCCGGCGATTTGATCAAACTGAATGGTATCAGCGCCAGCATACCGATGACCACCGCGGTTATCATCGCATATTGGTAGGACTTGACATCACTACCTGTCATCCGTAAGTAGACATCGTGTAGCCAGCCACCACCGAGAGAACCGAAGATACCCGAGACAATCCAAGTGGAGAAATTCAGCGCAAAGATTAGGGTGCGTTCGCGCTCGGTGCTGTTGCGCATGAGAAAGGGGGCCGAAACGACGTTCTTGACAGCCATTAAGAGGCCGCCAACGAAGGCAGCGATAAGAATTAGCGACGACCAGGGAGACAGCGAAAGCACAAAGTAGGCGACAGACATAAGAACGATGGTCAAGAGAAGTATCGGTTTGATCTTGAAACGAGCGGCGAGATAGACCGCTGGCAGTGCCGCAGTCATCGCCCCGAATGACCCAAGAGACAGTACTCTGCCGATGAAACCTTCCTGGTATCCGATTTGCTTGAGATAGAGATTCAGCAGGAGCTGTATAAACGCCGACAACACACCCATTAGCAATCCGCCTACCAGAAACAGGCGGACGTTCTTCTGGATGAGCCTTAGGTCTAATATGTAATCAGCGAGTATCTTTTTCATTGCCATCGTAGATGAAGCTCCCCTCACCTACAAATTCCGAGGGACCGGTCAGAAAGATATCTTCATCCAACGACTCGACGCTGATCTGCAAGTCCCCCGCAGGCTCACAGACAGTCACCTCGTGGTCAAGATAACCGTTGATGATGCCCGCGGCTGCCGTCGAGGCTGCGCCCGTGCCGGAAGCCCTCGTGACACCGACGCCGCGCTCCCAACTTTGATGAATAGCCTGTTTGCGCGACTTGATCACAGCAAATTCGACGTTCGTGCGCGCGGGAAATCGCTGATCGTTTTCCACTTCCCTGCCAAAAGCTTGCCAATCAAAATCGAAGTTGTCTACGAAGAAGACGATGTGCGGATTACCGACATTGACTGCCGTACCGACCAATTCACCGGCGGTGACAGTAAAGAGTGAGCTTATGAAGAACTCCGTAGTTCCATTCATCGGTATCAGTGGCAACGCAAATTGCGGCTTGCCAAGTGAAATGCGACTTACGGAAGCCTTACCCCTGGATGAGACAATCGTAACCTGATTATCACCCGTGGCGGAGTGAATCACGAACGATTTGCTGCCGGCGTATTTCTTCTGGTAAAGGTGTTGCGCCAATATCCGCAGACCATTGCCGGAGACTTCGGCTTCGGAGCCGTCGGCATTGAATATTCGCATCAGGAATCGACCGTCCCGGATGTCAGAGAAAATTACGCCATCCGCGCCGATACCGCGATGACGGTCGCAAATGCTTTGAGTCAGTCCGGCTTTGGTGCGGTCACTCAGAGGTAGCTTATTGGTTGAAAGGTCGATGACCAGAAAGTCGTTTTCGAGAGCCTGATATTTGAAAAAGTAAATCGTCTTCATTGTTGCAGATCCCACAAAATTATTCGCCGCCCAATAAAGGAGATTGTTGCGCGGCGACAAGAGAATATATTGGCAACAGTCGAGGGTTTTTGCCAACACTCCTGTGGATGAATTGGATTGTGTGGATGCGCACTTGATGAAGAGAACTGCTATCGCTATCGCCAAGTACTTCTATGGCTTGGCTGCATCAGTCTACCTTTTTTCAGTAGGCTGGATTGTCTCCGGCCGAGCACGTGGATTGATCTCGACTATCGCCGCGCATTTTGGCTTTCGTACCATCGACTTTTCCATCCCGACCGTGAGACTGGCAGAGATTACTGATGCCGATTGCACGATTCAGTTGACCGAACTCCCCGAGAACGACGGCAACATCACTCTGTTGGAATTATCGGTGATCGCCGCACTGGTCAGACAGAATGCCCCCAGGACAATCTTCGAGATCGGGACATTTGACGGCAGAACGACGCTGAACATGGCCGTCAACGCGGCTCCGGAAGCGCGTTTATTCACGCTCGATCTGCCGCGCGAGCAGGTTGATTCCACTAAGCTACATGTTACGACCGGTGATCGGGTCTTCATCGACAAGCCGCAGTCGGGCGCGCGCTTCGCCGGCACGGATGCGGCGAGGAGAATCACGCAATTGTATGGAGACTCGGCGGAGTTCGATTTCTCCCCCTATTTTGGCACAATCGACTTGATTTTCGTCGACGGATCACACGCCTACGAATACGTTCTTAACGACACTGAGATTGCGCTAAAACTCTTGCGCGACGGACACGGCGTGATTCTCTGGCACGATTACACTGCCTGGCCGGGAGCGACAAGGGCGCTGAATGAGTTGTCTCAACGGGCATTGACAAATCCACCACCAGCGGTCGGGCATCCAGTATTTGAAAACATGAAGCACATCAGCGGGACGACATTAGTGTACTTTAAGATGTAGATTGCAGAGTCTTGTCAAGGCCTGGGTGAGCAAAAGAAAAAGCCCCACCAACATGAGCGGGGCTTCGTAATCTTCTCTGAATAGAGTCGCTAAATCAACAATACTTCTTCAATACCACACTCAGTCGCTTGATGCCTTCGACAATCCCTTCCGGAGTAGCGTTGGCGAAATTGAGCCGCATGGTGTTGTCGCCGGAACCATCTGGATGGAACGGCCGACCGGGGACGAAGGCCACACCCGCTTCAATCGATTCATTCAGCATCTTCATAGTTGACACATGCTCCGGCAACTGCAGCCAGAGGAACAGTCCGCCTTCCGGATGAGGCCAAGTAACGTTTTCGGGGAAATGCTTCCGCATGGCGCTTTCCATAATATCTAGCCGATGGGCGTACGCGACCTTAATCTTCTCGATATGCGGTTCCAGATAACCGCGCTTGAGAAATTCGTAGATTATGTACTGCGGAAATGTTGCCGAGTGAAGATCGGTCGCCTGCTTGACTCTCTCGATTACCTTGCTGCAAGCGATTGGCGCCACCACCCAACCGATTCTCAACCCTGGAGAAATCAATTTGGAGAATGTCCCCAACCCGATCACGGCGTCACCACCGATTCCTCGCAACGAAGGCACCGCCTTGCCCGAAAAACGGAGTTCACCATACGGGTTGTCATCAACAATGGGAACATGATACTTGAAAGCCAGATCAATCACCTTCTGCCGCCGTTCCAGCGACATTGTGATACCGGATGGATTCTGGAAATTGGGAACCAGATAAATGAATTTCGGCTTGAACTGCTTAATCTTCTCTTCCGCCTGATCGACGAGTATTCCATCCTTGTCCATCGTCACGGGGCAGTAGATCACTTGATAGAAATTGAAAGCCTGTAACGCGCCCATATAGGTCGGCAGCTCGGTCAGTACATAATCACCCGGCTCCAAAAACGCGCGACCAACCAGATCCAATCCCTGCTGCGAACCGGTAGTGATCGTGATATTCTCAGCAGTAACCGGGAGTCCCTTCTTGCTGACATGTTCCGCAAGGTATTCGCGTAAAGGTAGAATGCCCGAAGTGAGTGAATACTGAAGCGAGGCGGGACCAGAGTTCGTCAGGACGGCATCAACACATTCCCGAATTTGTTCGATCGGAAACAACTCGGGCGCGGGAAGTCCGCCGGCAAAGTTAATAAGACCCGGTCTGGACGAAATCTTCAGAATCTCGCGAATAATTGAAGCCTCAAGAGAGGTCGCGATTCTGGAAAAAGGCCAATTGAACACCTCAGCCTTCCTTTCAATCTCAACTGTCTGCAAGTTTGTATCCATGGTTGTAATCTACCAAATTAGATGGATTTGTCAAACCGAAAGTGAATATTTTAACGATCATCCCCTAACGATTCTCGTCCCAGCTCTGGTGATAATAGCGTCTCCAAATCTGTCACGCAACTGCTTTATCGTATCACCCAGATTGCGGAACTTGCTGGAATCGGGACAATCAAATAACTCCGGCTGATTATCTGAATGGCGATGAACGATATGCGAAACCCGAACACCAACGAGGCGAACGCCTTGCGACACAACGTCTTGCGAAGGCAACAAACCACGCGCAGTTTGAAAAATCACACGTAAATCCTCTGTCGGTTCACTAACCGCCTTTTGTCTGGTTATGGTTTTGAAATCGCTGTAACGTACTCGAAGCGCTATCGTACCCGCCAGCCAGTCACCCTTCTGCATCCTTGTAACTACTTTCTCGGTCAAAGCCAGTATCATGGCATGTATCTGGCTCAAGTCATAAGTGTCGCGGTCGAAGGTATATTCGTGCGAAATCGACTTTTCGTCCGGTCGGGAATTGTCATCAAGCACAATGCTGTCGTCGAATCCACGCGACCGCCCTGCTAGATAAACGCCCTTGACTCCGAGTTCACGCCGGAGTTTCTCCCCATTGACACTCGCCAAATCGCCGATCGTGTTGATGCCTTTCGAGGCAAAATATTTCTCGGTTACTGGCCCCACACCCCAAAGTTGCCCGACTGGCAAGGGATAGAGGCGCTTCTTAATGTCCTCTCCAAAGATAATCGTCAATCCATCCGGCTTCTCCAAACCACTCCCCAACTTGGCAATAAGCTTATTGGGACCGATTCCGACTGAACAGGTAATACCGATTTCACGATATACTGTGCGCTTGATCTCAAGAGCAACTTCCCTCGGAGAGGGGTGACATTGTGAAGTACCGGTGATATCGATGAACGCCTCGTCTATGGAAACCATCTGCACAGCCGGTGCGAAGCGCAAGAAGATCGCCTTGATCTGATGGGCAGCGAAGGTATATGCCGATGAATCCAATGTCAGAAAGATGCCGTCAGGGCACAGCCTGACAGCTTGCGCGATCGGCATGGCTGAATGTACACCATACTGGCGTGCTTCATAGGAGCATGTTGAGACTACCCCTCTTGATCCCGGCGGCCCTCCCACAATTACTGGCTTGCCCTTCAAATCGGGGTTATTGCGTTGCTCGATCGCTGCGAAAAAGGCGTCCATGTCAACATGCATGATTACGCGTGGTTCGCATGATGCTGTCATCGTGTTACTCCGTCTGAACCGGTTCTCCACCGTTTAACTCGATGATAGACAAGTGAAGATTTCTGTCAATCACATTTGGATTAGTAGAGTAACGATGCGGGGGTGCTATAGGCGAAATCGAAGACTAATAAAATAGGTGTCGAGCGACTTGATCTCAGCAGCGACCTTCGGTAAGACCAAGTGCAACAGATCATAGAGGGTCGTTCCAACACCCAGATAGACTTCCGGTTTAACATCCGGGTGATCGTGATTGGTGCTATAACCGATGCCCGTCCAAACATATTTCGCCTTCCAAACGCCCCACCAGATAAAATTGTCGAACTCGGAATTATCGCTGGCGAGAAGCTTGTGCTTAAATTTCCAGGGTGGCCGCTTGACACAGAACTTCATGTCGAAATTGTTGGGGTACTCCTTCTTGAGTAGTCCCCAGCCAACACCGGCGTAATCGGCGACCAGATCCGTCAGTCCCATCCCTTGGCTCGGGTTGTAGGTGTCCATTGGAAACTCAATTAGAGTAAGTATAAGAACCGTCTGCATCGCTGCTAGGCGATTAACCCTCTGAGGCTGTACCTTCAACGCGCGAAAAAGCCATGCAAAACCATCTGTCATTTTGTAACCGGCATAGAAATGACTGACCTCGTCTGAGAGGGCGAGATTATCATGGAGTTCGTCCTTGATATGAAATTTGCCCTTGGGCGCGCCCCAGGTATCAGAGAAATAGAGATAGGCGCCGGTACCGAAAACGATGTTGCCGACTGCCAGGTTACGATATAGGTGCGGCTGCAGCTTAACTCGCAATGTGTCTAACTGCAATTCCCTACCCATTAACGTCTGTGAGCTAAGCAAAAGCAGTATGAGAATGAGATGCCTTTTTTTAACCATCAGTAATACTTAGCGGGGTTTTGACATCTGACAAGGTAGATCGGTTTGCTGATATAACACGTTGAGAAAGATCACCAAGTCTGCCAGATCGAAGACGCTATCACAATTGGAGTCAATCAGGCGCTGTGGTGTCAACATCGGTGCGCCTCGGTATAATATCCTGATCATCTCGATCAGGTCATTCAATGTCAGAACTCCATCCTCGTTTGCATCTCCGGAAACACCGGAACCAAGGTCAAGAGCAACCGGTATGCTTACATAGTCGCTTCGGAGGCGACGTGCGAAGATGTTGAGCGTTCCCGAATAATCGTAGGATTCGGGCGGGTAACAGTGCAGAAAGACGAACGTGCTTTCACCTGTGCCGAGTTCACATCGTGCCGGTATGATTCGCAGATGCGCCGGATCGGAAGACACAAGGTCAATCTCCTGCAGAAACCGCGTGTCGTTGCTGAACACCAACGTCCGCTCGGAATAGGTGCTACCAACTGGTTCAGCGACGAATAACGTATCCAATCCATCCAATTGCCGTAAGGCAAACGGCAAGCTCACCGCCTTCGTGTCGACTATCAGCCCGCCTCCAAAGAGATCGGCGAGGCTCGCGTCAAGTTCGATCGCGAGCAGTTTGTCTTGCGAAGGCGCACGCAGATTCGAGTTTGTGTGGGACGGCCTCGGGGTATCGCTGTATGGCGTTGTGAAGACAACCAGTGGATCGAGTTTGCCGTCCGCGTTGCTGATTGTGCCATCCTGATCGGCATCGATGTAGCAGTACTCCAGCCGCTCGCCAGAATCGGTATCGACAACTTCAACACACTCTTTGGCAAAACCGGCGAATTTGAAAGAGCTACCTTCGGGAATATAACGATACGCCTTTTGCACCGGCGAGCTGGAAAAGTCGACCCTCATCGTAGGCAACAAGTCCGCTTCAGTTGTATCTCCGAAATAGCGTGAAGCGAAATCCAGACCACCTGTCAGAAACCGCCCTCCCCAGTCTTTTCCCCTGATGTTAGCTCCCCGAATTGTCACGGCATCAGCACTTGACGCACGCAATTGCGTCGCCGCGACATTCTGTCGATAGAGTTCGCGCACGCTGCGCGTGGTTGCCAGCAGCTTTCCTACGCTTTCTTTGTTCGTTTCCCCCCGAGCCACAATCAACGCCGCGACAACCTTGATGCTATCACCCGCCTGCAACGATATTGGCGACGCGTTTATCACGAAGCGGTAATCCTCGGACAGCGCATTGATCCATCCAGTGCTGTCGACCGGATTGCCGCTGAAAGGGAATTTCGTCGGCAACATGGTTGACGAGTCAATGTACGGCTCTCCCATAAGTTGCAGCCCTTTGACCAGATTGATGGTTTTGTAAAGACTGTCGAGTCTGACCGACGGCGGATCGTTGCGTCTATAGAAGTAGTAGAAGTTGCTTGAACTGGCGCGGTCATTCAGAAAACAGATCCCTACGGCGGGAGTTTTGTCGCCATAGTATTGGTCGTGGCTCCCTTCGCTGTAACAGTAAGCCATTCCTGTCTCAATATCACTGCCGACACGGTCATCGCTGCTATAACCAATGTCCGGATCGCCATAGATTGTCACGATACAGGAGTCGATCACTTCACGGGAACGGTTGGTAATGGTATACTCCAAGAAGACGACCTGCGTCATCATCGTATCATAGGTTTGGTAGGTGTTGTCATATGTGTAAACATACAGCTTCACCTCGACTCCGAGAGGAAGAGTGCCGGCGATGTCAAAGTCGTGCGCAGCAGTGTCGGCGTCGTTGAACAGCGTGTAGAGACACTGTGATCCCATGATAATGGGCTGCCCTGCGGCATCGATCGGAGCGCCCAGAGTTGCAGGCCAATTACGGTAGTCATCATTAAGGACGTAATTCTCTCCGCGAGTGATCTTATATATAGGGAACGGTGAAGCAGCGGGGGTGCGACCGTACGCCGGACCCGGAACAAACTCGCTCTCGTCGCCGGAGATCGTCACCCGCCATTGATCTCCTTTCTTCCCGGCCACCCAGATTCCACCTCCCGACATCACCCACCTGTATGTGTTCTTGGGATAATACAACCCGGAGTATTCACCGCGCGACGCAGACGAATCAAATGCAAACGTGCCGTTGTTCGACACAAACAGATAAAGATCGCCGTCATCCAGCGTGGTAACTTCCCCGCCGGCAAACGCTTTGACACATAGCATCGTGGTTATCAAAACAGCGATGGCAATTGATTCGAATGCGCGCTTCATGCAAATCAATATACGCTGGCGCCCTCTGGATGCAAAACGATGAATTGCTGGGTTCTATGCGCCCCTCTGTTCGCGAGAGGAGTCAGAGGTCTACGTGTGTTTTGGGGCTGATGTTTCTACTTCAGCAGCACGGCTTTAACATAGTCCGCGCGCGTGTCTGTAGCCAGTCGCACGAAGTATATTCCTGAACCGACGCTCTGCCCACAGTCATCACGTCCATCCCACGCAACACTATAGCCGCCGAGCGACTGATAACCGGAGAACAGTGTCCTAACCGATTGGCCGATGATATTCAGCAATTCAAGTCTCACATCTGTGCCGTGTGCAAGCGAGTAGTAGATGATCGTGTTGCTATTGAATGGATTCGGGAAGTTCTGATACAAATGGAATTCGCTAGGGAGTTCCCCCACCGGCTCCGGCTCGACCGGAGTCTGTCCTAGGATTGTCACCTGACCGATCGCCACCGGCAGCGTTATTAGTAATCCCAAAGAATCGCGAAGCTGTGGATAACAACTGATGGGGTGAGTTCCGTCACCTGCCGATGCTACCGCATGCATATTCAAAATCGCGATATTGCCATCACCGCGCGGAATTTGCGTGGAGACTCTCACTGTCGTCACTGTCGTCAGTGTAAGCGCGAGCGCCTGTTGACTGACAACCTGGAACGTCATCAATCCGGCGAGACGCGAAGCAGCGCTGATTGAATCAAACTCGAAGTAGCTGTTGTCGAATTGAACTTGCAGATAGGCGCTATCGACCGGCAACAGGTTGTGTAGACGCAGATCGAGTGTAAATGGCTGCCCGGCAACGACGCGAGTCGACGACAATGCGACGGTGTCGCGGGGAAGTACCTGCAAAGCCACGGGTACGGTGACCGGCGAATTTGAGGCTCCCGGCGCTGACACAATGATTTGGCCACTGTATGTTCCGGCAACCATACCGGCAGTATTCATGATGATATTGCTGCTCTGCGATTCTGTGCCCGTTGCCGGTGATGCACTCAGCCATGCGGGCGAAGCCGCAATTGACCAAAACATCCCCGGTGCCGCGCACGTGTTTACAGTCACTGCCTGCGTATCGACAAATGCCAATGCCTCGCGCGCTAGAAATTGCAGCGATGGCGGCAGACCACAGATTTTCGGCAGCCAAGCCGCTATTTGCAGATGAACGAAAATCGAGTCTTTTTGGTTGGTGCTTCCCGGCGCGTTGAAGTATGCCCAGGTCGTATAGTTGCCATTTGGCAACCCACCGGTACTCACTGTTGCAGAGCTCTGACCGGCGCCACTGCCCGATGTTGGATTGAATGACAGCCAGACGGCGTTCTCGGTCACACTCCACGACATATTACCACCCCCTCCGTTCGTAATGGAGACCGTCCGCGCGCTGTCCTGTGGACCGGTGTCATAGCAGAAGAAACTTAGGCTATCCGGAGCTACCTGTATTATCGGTGGTGTATCGGTGACATGCGCATGCACTACGGCATAGTGCGGCGAGTTGTAGGCATTCGGATCGGTAATTGTGAGCTGGCTGTACTGATCGCCGACTGTCAAAATGGACGGCTTTGCCCCAACATTGACAACCCCATCACCCACCCCCGTCTCACTGCTCAGTGACACCCAAGTTGCATCCGCACTGATTGTCCAGTTGAGAGTGCCAACCCCGATGTTGTAAATGACAAGCTCCTGAGGAGTGATTGTCGTCGCATTGACCGCGAAAGTGAGATGTACGGTATCAGGGTCAGTCGCAATGATCGGCACATCGGAAAGATAGCTTAACTGCACTGTGAGATTCTGCGGAGAATTGGCCGCCTGCATTGAAGTGACTGCTACATTCGCCGTGTACTGCCCCAGCGCGGGTAACGAGTCGGTGAGAATGATTATGTCGGCTATTGATGGCGCGGTTCCGGACGTCATCGCAAATTGCAGCCACGACGGCATTCCGGACATAGTCCAGTTAAGTGTGCCGGTTCCCGTGTTGTTAATCTGTACAAACTTGTCGTCAGGCGGCGGCACTCCCAGGTGCGCCTCGATGCTGATTGTCTGCGGAACGATCTGAATGATCGGCGCGGTAATATCCAACGCCACGACCGCCGTCCGCGATGAATCCTTCCCGGAAACATCCGCGATGGTGATTCGCCCGTTGTAGCTGCCGTATGCCAGACCTGTTGTACTCACTGAGACAGTTGCCGTTGACGGCGCCGTACCGGTTGTGGGAGTGACCTGTAACCAACTCTGATTGGACGTCGCGCGCCAGTTGAGTATGCCATAGCCAAGATTACTAATAAGCAAGTTCTGTGTCGCTGGATTGCCACCACCAAGTTCCGCTGTGAACTGGAAGCTGATCGGAGTAATCACCATCGATGGTGAACCATATTCGCTGATCTTCGCGTAGACATCGAAGCTGCCATCGCGATCGTCTGTCCAAGTGTAATAGATATTGATTCCATCCATCGTGACATTGGGAAACGATTGCGTCGCCAGACCAACATCAGTATTGACGCGATAATTGCTGCCAACCAGACGACCCGTATTGTCATAGTATTGTGCATAGATGTCGTTGTTGCCTTCGCGATCATCGCGCCAGGCGACAATGTAGTTACCGAAGTAGTCCATGCCGATAGCCGGTTCCATCTGGGACGCCTGGTTGCCGTCGCCGTTCACTCTGAAATTGCCGCTGCGGATCGTTCCATCCGCCCAGTACATCTTGCCATAGATGTCGGGGTTTGTCGGATAGGTCCCGTTGCGGTAGTCTATCCAGACGACTGTGAAATTGCCGTTGTAGTCGCAAGCGACATCGGGCATTACATGCTTTTCATTCTTGATATTGTCATTGACCATGAAATTCGTTCCCTGCGCCACACCCGAGGCATTGAATCGCTGCCCTAAAATGTCGTCCCTGCCGGAGCGATTGTCATACCAGACGACTATGAAATTCCCCGTGCCGTCCACGGTCACACGCGGGTTATGCTGGTAAGCCGTGCCGGCATCGTCGTTGACGCGAACGTTGACACCGAGCTTGGTGCCCGACTTGTGATAGCGCTGCGCGTAGATATCATAATTGCCGTTGCGATTGTCTTCCCAGACAACAACGAAATTGCCATAATCATCGCAGTCGATATCCTGCCAACCCTGCGTCTCAGTGCCGTAATCGTCATTGGTCTTGAAGTTCGCCCCCTGTGCAGTGCCGTCGACTAGGAAACGTTCCCCCATGATGTCGGCGTTGTTGGGATAGCCGTTGGCACGATAGTCCTGCCAGACGACTACGAACTTGCCCGACTGATCTTTCATCATTGATGGCTTAAGCTGTTCGCTCGAGCTCGTGTCATCATTGACCCGCCGATTGGTACCCTGACGTGTTCCAGTGCGGTTAAACAATTGAACGTAGATATCGTTGTTGCCGTTGCGCTTGTCATACCAGCAGACGACAAAATCTCCGTTGAGATCAGTGGCGATATTGCTGTATCCCTGATAGGTCGTGCCAAAATCGTCGTTGACTTTGAAGTCGCTGACGTTTGTGGCAACGGCAACAATAGGGAGCAAGAGGCAAAATGCCCCTATCGCGAGACAGCAAAGCGCTTTCATCGACAGAACACAGAAACAAACGCCGTGCCGAACTCACACCCTAACGCCAAAGCTTATTATTCATTGTCTATCTATCACTTACGAAGACATCTCAAAGCCGATCCCGCCGCTCCCCAACTCTTGCCGGAATTCTTTTCCGGTCACCGCTGCAACATCTTCTACCCCTCGGAAGGGAAATGCTCTCATGAGGTTCTCATCTCTCGTGGAGTCGCCGACAAACGCAAACAATCCGGAGTTATCGATTGACTTTGCAGGTTTCTTTGTTAAATTGCGGTCGTCATACAGAGCGAAGACATGCCGATGTACAGCCAATTCCGGGCTGACTATTCGAGTGTTTTCTTGTCAAGGTTGGAGGTTTTATCATGAAAAGCTATCGCTCCCTGCTTCTGGTAGGCGTCGCTCTTGCATTATGCTCAGGCATCTATGCTACCACAATCCATGTCCCATCAGACCAACCGACGATTCAGGTGGGGATCGATGCGGCAGTGGATGGGGATATGGTGCTGGTGGCGCCGGGGACGTATGCAGAGAGACTCAACTTCAACGACAAACGAATCGTGGTCACATCATCGGGTGGTACAGGAGTGACGTTTCTTCAGCCCAGTTCAACGCCCGTTGTGCAGTTCGTTTCAGGAGAGCCACTTGGCACTGAGTTGAGCGGATTTACCCTAAGAAGCACTTCAGGGGAAAGTCATATCAACGTTGCGGCGGGTGCGCAACCACTAATTCGTGGGAATGTATTCACCGATCTGTCGGGAGGTTGCCAGATAATAATCTGCAATGGTTCACATCCACGAATAGAGAGAAACGTGTTTCATCACAATGCGATGGGTTGCGCCTGCATTGGCGTCGGAGGTGGTTCTGCCGACATCATCAACAACACGTTCGACAGCAATAGCCGAGGATTCTATTCAACTGGAAATACGGTTGCAAAGAACAATATCATTAGTAACTCCACCGGGTATGGCGTTTATGGGAGCTACACGGAGTTGAGCTACAATGATGTTGTGAACAACGGCACCAACTATGATGCCGGAGCCACTCCGGGAGTGGGCTCTCTCTCAGTCAATCCGCTTTACTCGAATCCGGCCACCTACGACTACACGCTTCGGCCAACGTCACCCTGCGTCAATGCCGGGGATCCTGACCCAGCCTTCAACGACCCCGACGGTTCGCGAAACGATATGGGTGCCTTTCCTATCTTAACGGACTTCCCATATGCTTTCGGAATCAGCTTCGACTCGTTCCCATTCGGATCGTACGTCTTCAATCTTGTCCCGACAATCCATTGGTCTTATTTCGATACTGGATCTACTTCTCAGTCCGGCTATGAAATCGAGGTCGGAACCGACACGAGTTGGACAGTGGCGGAGATGTGGAGCAGCGGGCCAGTAATGCTTTCCGACACGAGCACAGTCTACGGGGGTCTGCCGCTCAGCGACTTTACACAGTATTACGTGAAAATCCGGATCTACAACGGCGTAAACTGGGGCGGATGGCGGGGTGCATTTTTCATCACTCATGCACAGCGGCTGATCTTAATTCCGGCGGACAGACCGACAATACAATCAGGAATCAATACCTCAATTGACGGTGACACAGTTCTTGTTGCTCCGGGGACGTATGCCGAGCACATCAATTTTGGCGGTAAGCGAATACTGTTGAAAAGCGAGCAGGGATACGATTCCACAGTTATTACAAGACTGATTGACGGTTATGATCTTGTGACTTTTGGCGAAGGCTGCAGCATTGCCTCAGTTATCGAGGGCTTTACCATCGAGAACGGGAATTCATCACAGTGCATGAACATTGGCCAGTATTCTGGCGCAACCATAAAGAGTAACAGGATTAGGAACAATTCAGGTATCGGAATACTCTCCTACTCCAAAACTATAATTGAAGACAATGTTATGAGTGCTTGTGCCACAGGTGTCAGGTGTGTCCAGGGTAGCTACTCGCAGATCAGTGACAATCACATTTCTGGCTGTGGCTCGCCGCTGCAACTAGAGTCGAGCACGGACTTGGTTGTAACCGGTAATTTGCTGTCAAATAATAGCGGCGGAATAGCACTTAACGGCGCAAACAGCTCAACAGTCTCCCAAAACACTCTTGTCATGAATTCTGCAGGAATCTCGGTCACGGGCACAACTAATGCTGATATACAGAACAACACTCTCACTAAGAACAGTTCACTTGCCGGAATTTATGTTGAGGGATCAACCGCATGTATAGTCAAGAACAACATTATCGCATCTAACAATTCATGGGGTATCAGAGTCCCCGTGAGCAACTGCTGTCTAACCGCCACCTACAACGACGTATTTGGCAATACGAGCGGGGATTACTATGGCGTCATGCCCGGTACTGGTTCGATTCCCGTAGAGCCACGCCTCTGCGATCCTGACAACGGAGATGCGAGCCTTGCCGGTGACTCTCCTTGCATCGGTGCTGGTGAAGGGGGTGTCAACATGGGAGCACTTGGCATTGGCTGCGAACTACCCGTACCCGAACAGCCTCAGGTTACAAATATTAACATCGGAGAATACGAAGACAGCCTGCATCTCATGAATCACAACCCGCCGTTTGCGTGGCAGTACTTCGATCCTCAGAGCCGACCCCTGACAAAGTCCGAACTTCAAGTCGGAACGGATAACGACTGGTCGACCGCCGAAATGTGGGAACCGTCGGTGATTCTATCTAATGACACAGCGATTGCCTACGCTGGATTACCTTTGCTGGACGGGTCGACCTATTATGTGAGAATTCGTGTCCACAACGACACCATTTGGGGTAATTGGAAAGTGGCAGCATTTCGCCTTAACTCCGCTCCGTCCATTCCTTCTCCAAATTCCCCTGCTAACGGATCGGTCGCAAATACCGGCAGACCTACGCTCAGAGTCAACAACGCTTCGGATGCGGAAGGTGATCCGTTGCATTACGACTTTACCGTCTATGCCGACAGCAACTTGAGCATACTGGTAGCTTTCGTTTCCGGAATTAATCAGGGATCAGGAAAGACTGCTTGGAAAACCGACTCGCTCCGTAATGAAAATGCTCGATATTGGTGGCGGGCGCGTGCTACAGACGGCTTTGCATCTGGAGATTGGTCTGAATCGTGGAGTTTTGCCGTCAACGCATACAACGAACCACCGACTGCATTTACTCTCTGTAGTCCTGACAGCGGTCTGACGACACCCCTTACAACACTTCTGCCACAATTTACATGGGTATCTTCGTCTGACCTAGACCCACTGGATTCAATTCGCTACACTCTGTTCATTGCTATTGACCAGAACTTTATTTTCGTGAATCAGATCACCGGGCTGACAACAAATTCATTCACATTGACGGATTCTCTTCTGTGGGGACAGCGTTACTGGTGGAAGGTTAGAGCCAACGATCTGAACGGCGGTTCGACCTGGTCAACGCAAGTGTTCACCTTCCGCACCATAACCCTTGGCGATGCCGATGGCAGCGGATCAGTGAGTATTGTTGACGTCGTGTTTCTCATTAATTACATCTTCATGGGAGGTGCGGCACCCCAGCCGCTTTCACAGGGAGATGCTGACTGCGACGGAGAGATCACCATTGCTGACGCGGCTTATCTGGTAAACTACATCTTCTCCGGCGGCCCGGCTCCGTATACGGGCAAGCCGATGTAAGCATTTCCCTTATCAATACAGCCATGCCCGGAGTACAGAAAACGATTTCGGGAATCTGCCTATCTCGGGGGGTTATTGAGGAGCGCAAAGAAAACCGGCAGATGTTAGCATCCGCCGGTTAACAATCAGATTTTCTTTTTATGGCGATCGCGTCTTCTTCTCTTTTTCCGCTTGTGCGTCTTGATCTTCTGACGCTTACGTTTTTTGCCGCTGGGCATTCAACCTCCGTAAGAGTTCACTTAGTTTCAGTCGCCCAATATAGCGTTTCTCAGAATCCGCGCAAGGAAAAAGATTAATCAGTTAACCCTAAGCCTGGTAGCACCTTGACCCTGTGGCACGCGTAGCCGCCCAATCCTCTGCCCGAATATGCCTCTTGGCCGTCGGACAGACGCATCAGGAAGACTCTACTTGCGATAACGCTTGAACTCGACCGGATCTCCTCTACTGCAACGGTAGCTTGGTGATCAGATCCTTGAACTCGTTCGACGGTTTGAACACCGGCACCTTGCGGTCCGGAACCGGAACTTCATCTCCCGTCCGCGGGTTGCGCGCCTTGCGAGCTTTTCTCAACTTGATCTTAAAGGTACCGAAACCTCGGATTTCGATGTTTTGCATCTCCTCCATCGATTTCTTTATGGTGTCGAGAAACGAATCGACCACTACCGCCACATCGGTTCGGGTCAATCCGGTCCTTTCAGCGACTTTCTCGACCAAATCTGCCTTCGTCATTTGGGGTCACCCTCCCTCAGTTTCAATAACCGATTTATTGTATGCTCCTATTCAGTTCCGTGCCAATGCTCTTTCCGTCGGCCAGTCCTCATCCACCCTAGTTGAATATGTATTGCAGTTTTGGCGACACCAAATCCTGCCTGCTGTCAAGAAGTTTGCCAAAATCAATATTCGTCAGGCTACCCAAAAGATCGAAGATCGACACTGTCCGACGCGTAGTCTCTTTGATACGGTTGGGGTTCTTGCCCAACCCGGATAGCTCGCCCGCCAAATCGACGGCATCATCGAAAGTGCCAAGCGAATCGACCAGCCCCAGCTTCTGCGCCTGCCTGCCGGTGAAGATCGCCCCAGTCGCCATAGCAACAGCCGAATCACGCGGAATACCGCGCCGTTCGCACACCACGCTCACAAACTGATCGTAAGTATCATCCACAACCGATTGCAGCATAGCACGATCGGCGTCGTTAGCTTCACGAAATGGAGAACCGACATCTTTCACTTTGCCTGACTTTATCGTTTCGTATTGAACGCCAATCTTATCCAGGAGCTTGTTGGCAACCGGCCATTCGAAAATGACACCGATCGAACCGGTGACCGTTCCCGGCACTGCCACGATCTTGTCTGCAGCGCATGCGACATAGTATCCTCCGGACGCGCACACCGAGGCCATCGATACAACAATCGGTTTGTCTGTATCGGCGCGCACTTTCATGACCTTGTCGTAGATTTCCTGCGATGGTGCCACACCACCGCCGGGGGAATTGATATGCAACACGATTGCGCGAACACTATTGTCCCTGCCCCAACGGTCGAGCTGTCTGATGATCTCGGTAGAAGACGAGATCACGCCGTCCAAATTGACGATCGCAACCTTGCTGCCCAGCCCGGAGAAAGCGTCCGCTTCTCCAAACCGACCATAAATTAGCGTAATGGCCATAATCAGGAAGAAGACCAAAAAGCTTCCCCCGATGATGACGCCAATGACAATATCCCGCGTCCGTGCCACGTTAATCCCTTAACTCTTGGCGATCTTTAATCGGTCTCCAACGTTGAGTTTCAGTGAGGTCAGGTTATTAAGTCTAACAATCTCTTCGACACTACAA
>CAIYYT010000265.1 GCA_903930455.1 uncultured bacterium
ATCAGGATCGGCGGTCGTCACCACTTCTCCGCCAAGTTCTTTTACGAGTGTCAGATTGCGTGTAAGGGTTGTTTGATCTTGTTTGTTTAGCAATTTGCCGGTATCGACGTTAACGGCTATCCAAGGCGCCTCAAGGTTGAATGCGAGTCGCCTTGTGGCCCGTATCAGACCTTCCGAATAAGGACTGTGGCTCACCGCTACCATCAATCGCTCGGAGGTTTTCCATGAGCCGGTTGTTTCTCGCGAGGCGGTTAGCCCCTGAAGTTCGTTGTCAACGGTCTCAGCCGTCAACCTAAGTGCGATCTCGCGAAGCGCAGTCAATCGATCTTCTTGGAAAAAATTACGGGCGGCCGCGTCAGCCCTCTCGCCGAGATAGACTTTCCCGTCCTTGAGTCGCTGCAGCAATTCGGCCGGAGTGATGTCGACCAGAATAATTTGGCAGGCTCGCTGAAGAAGCGTATCCGGTACAGTCTCTCGAACTGTAATACCGGTGACCTGCTCCACATATTCTTTTCGGCTCTCTACATGTTGAACATTCAGCGTTGTGTAGACGTCGATACCGGCGTCGAGGAGCTCTAAAACGTCATGCCACCGTTTCGGATGTCGGGCGCCCGGGACATTCGTATGCGCCAATTCGTCCACCAGGACAAGTTGGGGTTTGCGCGACAGTATGGCATCAAGGTCCATTTCCTGAAGGACGATGTCGCGATAGGTCAATTTCTTCCGTGGAATGATATCAAGTCCAACAAGCAACGACTCGGTCTCGACACGACTATGAGTGTCGACTGTGCCTACCACGACGTCGACCCCCTCTCGTTGCCGTTCCTGTGCAGCCTTTAGCATCGCATAGGTTTTGCCGACACCGGCAGCCATGCCAAAGAAGATGCGGAGCCGCCCGTTGTGAGCGTCCACTTCCTCTTTCTTGATTGCCGCTAGAAGGGCGTCTGGATCGGGACGGAACGGCTCAACCATCAGCGTCACCTCCTTCCGAGAGAATCCAGGGCCAAATTCAACCAAAGCACATTGACCCTTGATTGGCCGAGGATACCAATTGTCGGAGCCTCGGTATACTTATCAATCAACGAAAGAAGAGCAGTTCTTTGCGCTTTGTCAAGCTGTCTGGCAGATGCGACCCGATCAAGCTGGTAGCGAGCAGCTTCTGGAGAGATGTGCGGGTCTAAGCCGCTTCCCGAAGCGCAGAGAAGATCGGCTGGAACTGGAGCACCATCGGCGGCTGCGAATCGGGAGCGCCGAACCATAATACTGTCTTTCAGACTAGCGCTTGTCGGACCCAGATTGCTTCCGCCCGAAGGCTGCGGATTGTAGTCGACTGCAGATGGCCTCGGCCAGAAATATCGAGGATCAGTGAAT
This sequence comes from uncultured bacterium, assembly GCA_903930455.1. GTDB lineage: Bacteria > Zixibacteria > MSB-5A5 > CAIYYT01 > CAIYYT01 > CAIYYT01. The sequence continues at coordinate 1,372 of CAIYYT010000265.1, forward strand.
TTCTGGGCGATTAGTTCGGAACCGAGTATTTTTCCCCCATCAATGATGAGACTGCCTTCCGCCTGACGGACAAAGAACAGCCTGCCGACCCCTGTGATCAGGAGAGGATAGGCAATGCCTGTTAGCACTGTCATCAGCATGATAAATTTGAGTGCCGTGAGAAGCGTCTTCATTTTTCTTCACTCACTTTACTAGTTTTGCCGCAACGATCATGACATCAATGGCTTTGATACCTACAAAAGGCGCTATTACACCGCCGAGTCCGTAGATGAACAAATTTCGCCGAAGTAGTTTCGCGGCTGACTCGGCTCGATAACTCACCCCGCGGAGCGCTAAGGGTATCAGTGTGATAATTATAAGGGCATTAAATATCACCGCACTTAGTATTGCGCTCTCAGGCGAATGCAAGTGCATGATGTTCATTGCCAACAGCGGACCACCGGTCGATCCGGATGTCGCGTACAGGGTACCGAACATGGCCGGAAGGATGGCGAAATACTTGGCGACATCGTTAGCAATACTGAAAGTAGTCAGAGCACCCCGGGTCATGAGAAGCTGTTTGCCGATCTCTACAATTTGTATCAACTTGGTCGGGTTACTGTCGAGATCAACCATGTTGCCTGCCTCACGTGCCGCCTGCGTCCCAGTGTTCATTGCGACACCCACATCAGCTTGAGCCAGTGCCGGTGCATCGTTGGTCCCATCGCCTGTCATTGCTACAAGATGGCCGGCACGTTGCTCCTCTCGGATGCGCTCCAATTTTGCTTCCGGAGTAGCTTGCGCAATAAAGTCATCGACCCCCGCCTCAGCGGCAATGGCTGCCGCTGTGAGAGGATTGTCGCCGGTAATCATGATAGTTTTGATACCCATCCGTCGCAATTCCGCGAAGCGTTCTTTGATACCCCCCTTGACCATATCTTTCAGATGAATGACGCCAAACACATCTTTTCCATCGGCGACAACCAGCGGCGTACCACCATGCCTGGCAATGCGGTTCACTGTGCCAACAACTTCGATCGGAAATTCACCCCCCTCGTTTTCCACCATGATCTTGATCGCCTCGGCGTCCCCTTTGCGAACGGACATCATCACCTGCCCATCGTCCTCGAATATATCAACTCCACTCATCCGTGAGACTGCAGTAAACGGAATAAACTTCCCTTGACTCGGTGTCAGACTCTCGGCACGAAATCCATACTTCTCCTTGGCAAGGACAACAATGGAGCGTCCCTCAGGCGTCTCGTCCGAGAGCGACGCAAGCTGCGCCACTTCAGCCAGATGTTGCTCCGTGATCATCGGCGCTGGAATAAACTCCGATGCCATACGGTTACCGAGAGTAATAGTACCGGTCTTGTCGAGAAGCAGCACATCGATATCGCCGGCCGCCTCGACCGAACGCCCGCTCTTGGCGATCACATTCTGTTTGACGAGCCTGTCAATTCCCGCAATGCCGATGGCGCTGAGCAACCCGCCGATTGTCGTCGGTATGAGACAAACAAGCAGAGCGATCAACACGGGCACAGTGACTATTCCCGACAGGTCTTGATTGGCTGCTGTGCCGCTGTAATCCGCGAAGAATTTCAGTGTCGCAACTGCTAACAGGAAGATGATGGTCAATCCGGCGAGCACGATACTGAGCGCTATCTCGTTGGGAGTCTTTTGCCTCTTGGCGCCTTCAATCAGGGCGATCATCTTATCTATAAAAGTGCTCCCGGGTTCGGCAGTGATCCTGATGATGATTCTGTCGCTGATAACTCGCGTACCGCCGGTCACCGCGCTCCGGTCGCCGCCGCTCTCACGAATAACCGGCGCTGACTCCCCCGTAATGGCAGACTCGTCGACACTTGCGATCCCTTCGATCACCTCTCCATCGGAAGGGATGATGTCGTTCGTCTCACAAATGACAATATCCCCCTTCTTCAAGGTGGTCGCAGATGCCAGTCGTTCCTTATTGTTTTCGAGTAACCGTGCCATCAACTGCGTACGACCCTTTTTCAGACTCTCAGCCTGTGCCTTGCCCCGACCTTCAGCGACTGCCTCCGCAAAATTGGCGAATAGAACTGTAAACCAGAGCCAGAGACTGATCTGAAACTCGAATTCCGGGAAGACACCCTTTATCAGGTCTATGCCGAATAGCACCGATGTAATCAACGCTCCGACCCAGCAGACGAACATAACCGGATTGCGCATTTCCGCCCGAGGGTGAAGCTTGCGAAATGAATCTTTGACTGCCGCACCGAGCAACGCTCGATCAAATTGTCCTGTACTGGATTTCGCCATATAACTCCTCAGAAAATCCGTCCGGCGATCATTAAGAAGTGCTCAATAATCGGACCTAACCCAAGCGCAGGTAGGAACGTCAGCGCGCCGACAATAGTGATCACTCCAATCAACAGAACTGCGAACGTGCTATTATCGGTCGCAAAGGTGCCGGCGGATGGCGGAGATACCTTTTTCGACGCCAGACTTCCGGCAATGACGAGACACGGCAAGATGACTGCGAACCTGCCGATGAGCATCGCGATCCCGAGCACGATGTTATAGAAATCGGTGTTGGCGTTCAACCCGGCAAAGGCACTGCCGTTATTTCCGGCCGCAGATGAGAAGGCATATAGTATTTCGCTCAGGCCGTGCGGCCCTTGATTTGCCAAACTCGAAAGGGCGATTGGCAAAACACACGCCACCCCAGCCCCAAGCAAGATCACCGCATTCGGAATGAGAATTCCAAGTATAGTCATCTGTATTTCGCGTGCCTCGATCTTCTTTCCAAGATACTCAGGCGTTCGACCCACCATCAGACCGGCGAGAAAAACGGTTAACAGAACATGCAAAAGAATGCCGTACATACCGGCGCCGACTCCGCCGAAGATGATCTCGCCAAGCATGATGTTGAACATAGCAACTCCCCCAGCTATCGGCGAAAGACTCGAATGCATAGCATTGACCGAACCGTTGGATGCGGCAGTAGTGGATACGGACCAGAGGACGCTGTTCACTGTGCCAAAGCGAATTTCTTTGCCTTCGAGATTTGTATTCAACCCAACAGACGGGTTGGAGGAATACTCGCCATACAGTGACAAAGCCAGCCCTCCAAACCAGAGGGAAAACATCACGGCGAAAATAATCCACCCGTGCTTGCGGTTCGACACCATCTTGCCGTATGTGAATGTCAGGGCGGCCGGAATGAGCAGAAGGGCCAGCATCTCCAGAAAGTTTGAAACGGGGGTCGGATTCTCTAGCGGATGTGCGCTGTTGGCATTGAAATAGCCGCCGCCGTTTGTCCCGAGTTGCTTTATGGCAACTTGTGAGGCTGCGGGCCCCAGAGGGATGTCTTGCGATTGGCCTTCCACTGTTGTTACTGTGACAGCCGGAGAAAGCGTCTGCACAACGCCCTGACTAAGAAGTGCAACACCGAGAATCACTGAAAGTGGCAACAGCACATAGACTATCGAACGAGTCATATCGACCCAGAAGTTGCCGATCACACTGGTGGTTTTGCGCAAAATACCACGAGTCAGCGCGAGAAATACCGCGATTCCAGTAGCGGCGCTGACAAAATTCTGGACCGTCAAACCGGCCATTTGAGTCAAATAGCTGAGGGTAGTCTCGCCCGCGTATGACTGCCAGTTGGTATTGGTCATGAAACTGACCGCTGTGTTGAAAGAGAGCACCCAGGGGACATTGGGCAAGTGTTGTGGATTCATCGGCAACCAATGTTGTGTGATCTGAAGAATAAATACGATCAAGAATCCAAGGCCATTAAACCACAAAAGAGACGCGGCGTATTGTCTCCATGACATTTCATGGTTGGCAGGTATGCCGCAGAGTCTATAAGTAATCCGCTCCAGCCATCCCAGCGGTCGCGACAGGAGGTGAGGTTTACCGGTAAATACTCTCGCCATGAACTGCCCCAGGATTGGAGCCAGCACGATAAGAGCAATGACATAGGCAAGTATCTGCAGTATATCGTTAGTTGACATCCGTCACCTCTACTGGAACTTCTCGGGATTGAACATAGCGTACCCGAGATATGCAAGAATCAATACCGCAAGTATGCCGGCTATGATAAACGCCATAGATTCTTCTTCCGATCCGTTGCGTTGCCGCATCGTCGCCGCCTCGGAGTCATTGTTGGTCAGTATTCGTCTCGCGAAGCGCACGACGAAGAAACGTCGGCGATTTTTGGAGTGTGAGTCAAAAAGAGCGGGGCTTGTGTAAAGACGGCGTAAAGATTCGTTCCGCTTGCCACACTTCTGGCGTTAAGTGCATGTGCAATTTTCACATGCCGTGTTCTGGCCCGGTCCTACTTTACGGCAGTTGTAAAGGTATTCTGCAAGGCGGTGACCGTCGGGGACAGGACACCAGCCAGGTAGGCATTCCGTCCAAGATCAGACCGTGAAGCGAAGGAAGTTTCGAAAGGCGAATGCGAATCAGGTTAACAAAAATGAGAAAGCAATTCGGCTGTATTGCAGATCAGTTTTCTCGAAGGAAGTTCTCTTCGTACTCGATTTCGAACCGTAACTTGTGCCTTGCTTCTTCCTTGGCGAGTGTCAGCAGAATGCCTTTCAAATTGGCATCATCGGTACTGGAAGCCAGACCCTGATACAATTGAAAGGCGGCTTTCTCGGCTTTCATGGCAACAATCAGAGCCTGTTTGTAGTCGAGATCGGGTGATAGAACGACTTCGACAAGATGATCACCTATCTTGAGATCTGTGACCCGTTGACTGTCAATCAGGGTCATGTTGCCTTGTCTGACGGCAAGGAGCTTCGCTTTGTGCTCCATTTCCTCGCGGGCGAAACTCTCGAAGACTTCCCCCACGTGCTGCTGTCCCATCTTAGCAGCCAGATTGCGATAGAACTGCGCCGCCTCCTCTTCTTTTTCGATGGCAAAGTCGAGAATTTGGCTGACCGAATTCAAATTCATTTCTTCCTCCGAGACCTTTCAACCTACGAGTGGACACACAACTCCGACGGACGGAGTTTCGCAACCAAGACACGCACCGATCTGCCCGGCCGGTTAGAGCGAAGAGAGATACTCATGGATTGATCTGGCTGCAAATCGCCCGGCTCCCATTGCCAGGATGACAGTCGCCGCACCTGTTACCACATCACCTCCCGCCCAGATCTTCTCCCTCGAAGTGGCGCCGGTTTTCTCGTCGGCTTCGATGTTTCCCTTCTTTCCGATCTTAAGACCCGGAGTAGTTGCACCTATCAATGGATTGGGGCTGTTGCCAATGGCACAGACCACCGCATCCAATGGGTAGATAACTTCGGAACCTTCAATCGGTATCGGCTTCCTGCGGCCCGAGGCGTCGGGCTCACCCAGTTCCATTTTCTGACACTCGATGGCTTTTACCCAGCCGTTTTCGTCACCGATGTAGCGAAGCGGCAACGTCAGGAAATCAAAAATGACCCCCTCCTCCTCGGCATTTTCGACCTCTTCCAGACGAGCTGGCAGCTCCTCTCGTGAGCGCCGATAGATGATCCTTGATTCCGCACCCAGCCTGAGCGCGCTGCGAGCACAGTCCATGGCGACATTTCCACCGCCGACGACGGCGACTTTGCGATGACTCTTCACTGGTGTGTGATACTTGGGGAAGAGAAATCCCTTCATCAAGTTCAGTCGCGTCAAGTACTCATTGGCGGAATAGACGCCGTTCAGATTCTCGCCGGGGATTTCCATAAACCAAGGTAACCCGGCACCGGAGCCGACGAACACGGCATCGTATTCTTCGAGGATGCTGTCGATCGTTCTGGTCTTGCCGACGACAAAATCGGTTACCAGCTCAACGCCAAGCTTCCTCAGGTATTCAACTTCGCGATTGACGATGGCCTTGGGGAGTCGGAATTCGGGAATGCCGTAGACCAGCACGCCACCCATCTTGTGGAGCGCCTCAAAAACCGTCACTTCATGTCCGAATTTGATCAAATCTCCCGCAACGGTTAGTCCGGCCGGACCACCACCCACGATAGCGACCTTGCGTCCGCTGCGAGGAGGCATATCGGGCATCTCGGACTCGCTCTGTTGTGCTTCCCAATCAGCGAGGAAGCGTTCAATGCGGCCGATGGCAATCTGTCCCCCCTTTTTGTGGAAGACGCAGGTCTTTTCGCACTGTTCTTCCTGGGGGCAGACGCGTCCACAGACTGCTGGGAGACAGTTCTTGTCTTTGAGAACTCTGATGCCGCCGACGAAATCGCCCTCGGCAACTTTCTTGAGGAAGCCGGGGATATTAATCTCGACTGGACAGTTTGCTATGCAGGAAGGTTTTTTACACTGGATGCAGCGCTTGGCCTCTTCGATAGCCAACTCAGGCGTGTATCCTAGGGCCACCTCGCTGAAATTGTACCGGCGTACCTCGGGCGGCTGTTTCGGCATCTCGCGCCGCTTCAGGTCGAGTTGTTTCTTTTCTCCTTCACTCATGACTCTTCTCCTGGGATCTGAGATGACGTTCCTCGCACCGACTCGTCCGGAGCGGAACAACCTCTTCCTGCATGTAGGTTTTGCGTCTTTGCAGGAGTTCTTCCCAATCGACTTGGTGTGCATCAAAGTCGGGACCATGCACACAGGCGAATCGAGTAACGGAACCAACGGTGACGCGGCACACTCCGCACATGCCAGTGCCGTCAATCATGATTGGGTTAAGACTGACCATGGTTTTGATTCCCAAAGGTCTGGTCTCATCTGAGGTTCTCTTCATGAGGAAGGTGCAGCCGTTGGCAATGATCCGGTCAACGGGTTCTTCCAACCCGCGCAGAATCTCCGGCAGTCTGCCGGCATGTCCTCGGTGTCCTTTGGAGCCATCGCGGGTGATATGAATCATCTTGTCGGAAATCGCTTCCAACCGCTCGTCCCAGTAAAACAGATATGAACTCCGAGCTTCCATAATCGTGATGATCCGGTTTCCCTTTCGCTTCAAAGCCCTGGCAATCGGAAAGATGCTTCCAATTCCGTAGCAGCCACAAACACATACAACGGTGCCATAGTTTTCAATCTCTGTCGCATTGCCGAGTGGTCCGACGACGGTCGGAATGCTCGCCCCGGGCGCAAGCAAAGCCAGCCGACCGGTGGTGCTGCCGATGCTCATGAAGACAACCGTTATGGTTCCACTCTGAGCGTCCCAGTCGGAGAGAGAAAGCGGTACTCTCTCGCCTTCCTCCTCGGCGCGTAAGATCACGAACTGCCCCGGTTTTGCTTCACGGGCAACGGCCGGCGCTGCCAGCGTAAGCAGGTGCATATTGGGCACAATCATCTTGCTGGCGATCACCCTGAACATTGTTGTCTCCTTATCCTCACCGGTTGCGGGTTAGGATTGAAGTAGGTGTACTCACGTAACGATGCATGCAAGGTCCCAGGGGATTGCTCGCGGACCAGTCTGGCAGGCAAAACCTTCTCGAAATGGACAGACGTTATGACTACTTCGTCGCCTCGAGCGATGCCTGCCTTTTTCGCATCTTCCGGATTGATCTCCAATACCCCTTCAGTCAGCAGCATCTTTGATCCCTCCACCCAGGTGGAGAGCGGAAAACCACGGTGTGAATGCTCCACAGCCGAGATCGTCAGGAGGTAAGGATAGTCTTCGTTTCTCGGAGAGGGGACAGCCGACTTAGGTTTGGTCACAAAGAGTTCCCCGGCGGCGTGCAAGGGGATGGGATCACGCGTAATCTCCGTGAATCGACCGAGGCTTTCGGCCACTTGAGATATTTCCTCGCGTATGCTTTCAGTAGAGGAGAAATCGAAGCCGGGTACACCCATTTTCTGAGCTATCCGACAGAGTATTTGCCAGTCCGGCAATGCTCCTCCCGGAGCATCAACAGCTTTTCTCACCAACTGGACTCGACCTTCACCGTTTATGAATGAACCGTCGATCTCCGCAAAGGCTGCAGCAGGCAGGACGAGATCTGCGTGGCAGAAACCGTCCGGCGGATAGATATTCTGGAAGATCAGAAAGTCGGCGTTTGGTTCCGAACTGAAGGGTATTTCGCCAATCAAGTAGAGCGCTTTCACCCTATCCTTGCCGGACAACGATGCCGCGCTCCAGCACGAGTTGTCGGCGGGAGGCTCAACGCCCCACTGCAAAGGCAGTTGAGCGCCTTTGGCTCTCGCGTAACCTCCCGGCAGGAGTTCACTATAAGCTCCCATGATTATCGAGCCGTGGAAATTGTTATGTGAAGGCAAAGGTAAAACCCCGGCCTTGATATTTTGCGCTATGCGCGCGATAGCTTCGAGAATGCTCGCGGAGGTATCATACTGGAGGAATTCGGAACCGACCAGAATCACGGGAGCTTCCGCACGTCTGAGCAGATCGGCAATCATTGCCAGGTCTTGGTCAAGGTTTGCGTCATTCAACCGAGAACGAGTTTCACTCGTTTCTCTTGCGTCTGCCGTCAGTTTCGCCAGTCTTTCGAGAAGGCCGGTCTCTTCTCCGGGCAGTGGTTGTAGCCACTTGTCAGCTATCATGGCCAAGTTGTGATGCCTCGGATGAATGGTGATGACTTTCGCTCCTCTCTTGGAGGCTCTCCGCAGCGCGACCCCTACCACTGATCTAGCGAATCGCGAGTCCAGTCCGACGCAAAGTATCGTCGAGGCCTTCTGCAGGGCTGACAATGGGACTGACATGGTCAGAAGGTTGGTGTAAGCGTTCAGGCCGGAGCCATAGAAGAACCGAGCGGAGGTGTCAATCCTGTGTGAATGCATTGCGACGCGAACGAACTTCTGAGCAACATAGAGATCTTCGTTACAGCAGTTGGGGGAAATCAGCATGCCGAATTCACCGGGAGCGCAGCTCGACAGCTTATCGGCTGCCAAGCTAATTGCCGTTTCCCAGGAGATTTCCGCTTTTGTTTCCCCTTCGACGCGACACGGATTCTTCAATCGGAGCGGACCATTTGCCAATTCCGTACCACAGAATCTCCCTTTGACACAGAGTTGCCCCTCGTTTACAAGAGGGTCACCGGCCGGCAAACTGCCGATGATTCTGTTACCCTTGATTAGCAGGCGCACTTGGCAACCTACGCCACAGAACGGGCAGGTAGTAACCTCTTCACGATCCGGTTTACCCTCCCAGGCTCGGGTTTTCTCGCGCAGAGTCCCGGTCGGACAAACAGAGACGCAGGCGCCGCAGAATTCGCAACCCGCCTCAAAATGAGTGCGGCCGTACGCGGGACCAACTATGGTTTTCCGCCCACGGTTCTTGAAGGCCAGAACATTGGCTATGCGTACCTCCTGGCACATGCGTACGCACCTGCCGCAGAGGATGCAGAGATTGTAGTCTCTGTCATAAAAGGGGTCGTCCGTCTCCACTCGCAAACCGCGATAGTAGATTGGGTACTTAATTTCAGTGACGCCGAGCTTCTCGGCCACAGCCTGGAATTCGCACTGCCCGTCGTTGGAGCAATAACGGCACCCCGTGGTGACACTTGCCTTGCGGACTGTGACCATGAATCGCTTGCATTCTTCCTTCTCGTCGCAGATCAGACAACTGGACGTATGCTCGCTCATGAATAACTGCAAGATTTCCATTCTCATGGTCTGTAGTTGAGCGGTATGAGTCCTGATAATCATGCCGTTTTCTACAGGCGTTGTGCAGGCCGTGGGAAGATTGCGCATGCCCTCCACCTCCACAATACACATGCGACAGCCTCCGTGAGGGCTGAGATCACCGTGCGCGCAAAGAGTCGGGATGTAGATGTCGTTCAGTTCGGCGGCCTGTAGGATCGTAATACCCTTCTTCACTCGGAAGGGTTGGTTGTCGATAGTAACTGCTACTGTAAGGTCATTTTGATTCATGACGCGCTCCGTATTGACCGGAAAACAATGGCATCTGCGGCGAGAGGATCATAACGGCAGATCTCATAACACGCCTTGCATTTGATGCAGCGATACAGATCGATCTTGTGCAACTCGGACCTGGCACCGGTAATCGCCTGAGTGGGGCAGACGCTGACACAGCGCTGGCAGCCGTTGCACTTGGCTGGATCAATTTCGTATTCGACCAGTTCTCGGCAGACAGCCGCAGAACAATGCTTCTGCTTGATATGCTGAAGGTATTCTTCGCGGAAATGACGCAAGGTCGTCAACACCGGGTTGGGCGCCGTTTGTCCCAAGCCGCAGAGAGATGCTCTAGCCACGGTCTCGGCGAGAACCTGAAGTTTGGACAAGTCTTCCATCTCCCCCTGTCCCTTGGCGATCCTTTCCAGAATGTCCACCATGTGGTGAGTTCCCACCCGACAGGGGGAACACTTTCCGCAAGATTCATTTTGGGTGAAATGCAGGAAGTAGAGAGCCAGATCTACGGCACAGGTCTCTTCATCCATGACGATCATTCCCCCCGACCCCATGATTGATCCGGCTGCCGTCATTGATTCGTATTCAACGGGAATATCCAGATACTCCTCGGACAGACAGCCACCGGACGGCCCGCCAGTCTGGACCGCTTTGAAGCGCTTCTGTGAGCCACCGCCTATGTCAAAGATGATTTGCCGAAGCTTGATCCCCAGCGGTACTTCAATCAGACCGGGGCGGCGAACCTTGCCGACAAGAGAGAAGGTCTTGGTTCCGTAGTTGCCCTTTACACCAAACTGTCGGTACCAGGCAGCTCCATTCCGGATGATGTTTGGCAGTGCTCCCAGCGTCTCCACGTTGTTGATAATTGTCGGTTCACCACGCAGACCGGCAATCGCCGGGAAAGGGGGACGGGATTTGGGCATGCCGCGTCGACCCTCGATAGAGCCGATCAGGGCTGTTTCCTCGCCGCAGACGAATGCTCCGGCACCTTCTTTGATGATGATATCGAAGCTGAAACCGGAATCGAGGATGTTATCCCCAAGCAGCCCGTATTCTCTCATCTGGCTCGTGGCCCTTTTCAGGCGCGCGATTGCGAGTAGGTACTCGGAGTTGATGTAGACGTAGCCGTGATTAGCGCCAATAGCATATGCCGCTATCAGTAGTCCTTCCAAAACGCAATGCGGGTCACTCTCGATCAGAGACCTGTTCATAAACGCCCCGGGATCGCCCTCGGAACAGTTGCAGATCATGTACTTGGTGGTACCGGGGACACTCCGGCAGATTTCCCATTTCCTGTATGTGGGAAATCCAGCTCCACCCCTGCCTCGCAGCCCGGCCTCCTTCACTTCGGCGATGACATCTTCCGGACGTTTTTCCAACGCGCCGGCAAGTCCGACATATCCGTCGTTGGCCAGATAGTGATCGATATCCTCGGGGTCTATAAATCCGCAGTTTCGCAACACGACTCGGACTTGAGGCTTTAGCATCGGCATCTCAAAGAATTTTGGCAGTCCATCAAAATGTCCGTTGCCGTTGCTGCCGAAGTGTCCTACCGCCAATTCAAGCGACGGATCGCCTTTGATCAAATAGCGTTCGATGATGCTTCTGGCCATCTGCGGTGTCACATTGGCATAGCTTACTCGGGGGGATCCCGGCATAGTGATATCCATCAGTGGTTCAAGGTAGCATGGACCGATGCAACCAACCTGAACCACGGTTGCTTCAAGCCGATTTTCACTTAGAGTTCTTTGCACCGATTCCAACACATCTAATGCACCGGCGGCAGTACCGCAGGTGGCGGTGCCGATGTGAATGACTGGAACCCGGCTTTCTTTCAGTGAATCCCACTTGTCACGAGCCACTTGTCTTCTTGTCAATAGATCATTCACGGCGACTGAGTATCTCCTCCAAACCGGTCACCATCATACGAGCATGAACGCGGTCATTGATTTTAACGACGGGGGCAAGGGCGCAGCAGCCCAAACAGTTCACTCTCTGGAAATCGAAACGACGATCTTCTGTTACCTGTCCTATGGATACGCCAAGCTTCCAACCGACGGCATCGGCCAAGAACTTGCCGCCATGCACGTGACAGGCGGTTCCCATGCAGACTTTGATGGACGTGGTGCCGGGCTCGGTGAAGCGATACTTGGAATAGAAGGATGCCACACCATAAATCTGATTCTCGGAAAGGCGCAAAAACTGGGCGGTGTGTTTGACAGCGTCCTCAGAAATGTAACCGAATTTTTCCTGTATCCTCAGGAGAATCGCAATCAGATCACCCTCTTCACCTTTGAAGGCTGAGAATATGTCATTGTAAGGATTGTCACTCATCTAAGCATTTTCTCCCATAGAATGGTTGGGGTCTGACTGACCGGTTGCTATTCGTCCTCACCGCGTTGAGAAAGGAAGATGCAATCGGTAAGTTTCACTTGTCCTCTGACGAAATCCTCGGCGAAGACCTTGCAGGTGGGTGAGCCGCAGCAACCGCAGTCTATTTGATGAAGTCTTTGATACACTCTTTCTCTTTCTTTCATTCTCTTGATGGAGGTCTGCAAATCGGTATCGAAGTATTCCGTAGGACGAGGCAGAATCGGGTGCTCCAAAGAATAGTATCCCTCCTTGAGCTTTCGTTCCACATCCTCATGTTCCCTTTGGGTATGCCTCTCGTATTTGTGTCTCTGCTTGGTGCTGTTAGACTGCGCAACATAGGGGTTCTCAACATTTAATGGCCCGCCGATACAACCAAACATGTGCGCCAGCGCTTCCACAAATGCGACATTCCGCAAGCGCGAATTCTCAATATCGTCAAGTATCTGCACGACGTGGTCCAACCCGGAGACGGCCAACCAGTTTTCCGCTTTTACCGATCGGATAATGCTGCCTGTAGCGACCCAGCCACTGCTAAAAGCGAAGTCCTCGGGAACCATGCTCTCGTCAAATTCTTCTTTGATAGTTATTACATGCGGGAGAAGAACGGAGTACGTGTCCTTGATAGAGAACGCATCGTCAAACCAGGATTCTTCCTTTTCGGCGGGCTGCCTGATGGAAACGATCTTTGCAGGACAGTTGGCAATGTAGAATATGCCAATATCGTCTGGCTGCAACCCCAGCTTGCCGGGGTAGCTCCGCCTGATCTCCCGCGCCGTCATTTCCCGTGGCACGTCCATCGGGACAATCAACTCGACTAAGTCCGGATATTTGACCTGAATGAGCCTGACTATAGAAGGGCAATAGGACGAGATGAGCGGAAGACGGCCTCGATATCCCTTTATGTATTCGAATAGGGCGTTGCCGAGCGCCAACGACGAAGTCGCAACGTCGACGACTTCATCAAATCCGAGACTCCTTAGGGCCAGATGGATGACATAAGGGTGAATACTCGACTCGAATTGCGAGTAGAGCGCCGGCGCAGGAACCACGACTTTGTACTTAAATTGAGATATTTTGGCGACCGGATCGACGATTAGTTGAATGGCGCCGGAAGGACAGACAGACAAGCATTTGCCGCAATCGACACATAGGTCCTCGAATATTGTTGCCTTACCGTTTCTCACGCGGATGGCCTGCGTAGGGCAATGTCGCATACAAGCCATGTGTCCTCGACACTTTTCCGGATCTACTCTGTGCGCGTGATAGTACGTTGCCAAGCGAATGTCTCTCCCGTCAGAGTGAGAAGTACGTTAGATAAGGAATCGCATTTGCAGAGTCGTCCCTTTCCCGACCACACTATTAACCTTAAGCTCGTCAGAGTTTCGCCGTATGTTTGGTAATCCCATTCCCGAGCCGAATCCCATCGCACGTTGCTCTTCCGTAGAGGTAGTAAATCCTTCCTGCATAGCCATGTCGATGTCTGGGATTCCCTTTCCCTCATCATGAATCACGACTTCTATCAGTTGAGGAGTTACGGCGAGGAGAACCTTGGCCCGAATCGCATGCATCACGACATTCATCTCCCCTTCGTAAGTGGAGATGGCGACTCGTCTGACGATCTTGGGATCAATTCCTATCTTCTTAAGAACAGATTTCACTTCGGTGGATACCATTCCTGCTCTGGCAAAGTCACTGCCTTCGATCGAGAACTCGTTGTTCAGCAGTATTTCGTCCGCCTTTGGGGCCGGGGGAGCGGTTCCCCGATCGAGCTTAATCCCCCTCCTCTCTTCTTCAACCCTGATGCAGGCGTCGTACATGTCCAATTCTGTTGACAGCAACACAAGATGATGGTCTCTTGCAAACACGCCGGAACCGTCTCTTGGCTTCTTCCCACGCACGAGCACAATGGCTTTGAATTCCGCCATGTGAGCGGACACGATTGCCTGCTGAGATGCCAGGCCGGTCAACAGAATCGAATTGGGCTTGCCGAAAGCCAAAACGTCGCTCATGAGATCGGAGGCGTAAATGTGTTCAACTTCGGAATCAAGCCAACCGTCTCCTTCGATAACGGTAGCTTCCAAAGCTTCTTTGACCATTCCGATTCTCACTATTTGTGCTTCAGCTCCAAGTAAGTTGCAGGACAAGAAACTCCTGTCCGCGTTCTAATGCTCCGATACGGTCTGTCGGTCGTTATGCACTACTTCGTCACCAGACCCAACACATAAAGTTTTCCCACAAGCTCGAACGATGAAAGTGCGGTCGACAGAATGGCTATGCTGTGTTGGTTCGCGAGATCCAACGTGTCCTGGGGTACCTTCTTGCCGCTAGTGATAACAATCGCCGAGGCGTCAACCAAATTAGCGGCAGGAACGATGTTCTTGTGAGTTTGGACGGTTATCCACAAATTCCCCGACTTAGCGCTGGCCATTACGTCGCTGAGCATGTCCGAGACGATCACACCATCAACTTCCCGAGGTTCAAACTGGGTCAAGGGTGTGAGTCCAGCACTTTCAATCAAGTCTTTCGTAGTCATGAAAAGTCTCCAACTTAGTTCCAAGGGATAAGCTCTATCCCAATCAAAATAGGGGTTTTCTCTCCTCTGGCGCCTCAAGCGAAAGCATTCCGACATCGTGAATGAATTCGCCCCGGCAAAGAGAGAGGTTCTTGATTTGATCAAACCAAACGATCTTTATCGTTGAACGGGAAGTATCTCTGCGCTGATTGAAATGGTCGGTAAGCATCTGGAGCTTGCGCTCGGGTATCGGCTGTGACTTCGCCTCAGGCAGAAAACCGAATGCAACCAGGATCCAAGTTTTCTTGGCGGCACACTCTTTCCGTATCATCTCGATTTGGCAGTCGGGCAAGCATCCCGTACAGTATAATAGCCCGAGAAGATCTGCAAAACTCTCCACGTGATTGCAGGACGTACACTGTAGGTCGAATTTGAAAGTCTGAGCGTTCTCAACTATTCTCCATAAGCACGGGCCTTCACGATATTCATCCCAAGTGTCCTGGGTTGAAAAATAGGTCCTGACAGTTTGACAGTGAGAGCACTTCTCGAAGACGGTAAAGCCGAATTGAATATTGGTCATTTTCCATCGGTGCTGACATTCCGGCATCACTATTCACTTCCTCTTCTCAGATAGCCTAACGATTTGTGAGTCATGTTGTGGTTTTGAGCTGTAGTGACTAAGACATGAAGAAACATCATCAGTATCCTGCATATCATTGGTGTCGGCGCCAGTCAGTACCAAAACTGCCCGGCGGATACCTCGTGTTCAGTTTCTTCGTGCCGGGGTATTCCGCCAGATGAACAAAGCCGGTGATTGCTCTCGGAATTCGCGGCTCGAAACCGGTTTGGGCACAAGATACCAAACTGGGGTTATGATAATGCTTCCCCGCGAAAAATGCCAAGACAATTTTGCTGCATCAATGCGAAAATCAAGATCAGAATCCTCAGATTGTTCAGCCCAGGCCTGACCTGCATCTGGAAACTCGCTCCTCCCCCGATTTGGCGGACAAGAGAAAAGATAGTATTGTGGTGCTCGGTGGCGCGGGAGTTGGGAATTGGCGCTGAAATTATCCCGTAGCATAGTCTTCCGGATCACAAGACAGGACTTGGTCTTGGCGGACGTGTAGACGTTCTTTGGGAACCGTTTACAGCCACCTTGGCGGATATCGGATGGCGACGTTGAGCTGTTGACGATGCCGCTCGAAAGTGACAACGCAGACTGGCCTGGAGTTCAAACGTATCGGTCTCATGCAAAGAGCGTCATTGATTCAACGCGGCTTCACTCCTTGCATCGGTATCGGGATGATGTGGCAGAAAGACAGAGAGAAAAGCTCCGTGTGGGTCACCCGATTTGATGTCGGATCCGATCCCTCGTTGCCACGAGTTTACGTAGCAAGGAGCACGATTCTCCAACTCTATGCCATTTACAGCTACCCCTGGATTTCCTGCTTCTTGCTACTTGCCCAAAGGAGTTGCTAGGCATTCCTGTATAGGCATCTCAAATCCCTAACAAAAACGGGCGAGTCGATGACCCGCCCGTAGGGAAGTACTAGATTCGCCCAATTCTACTTCAGGAGAATCATCTTCCTGGAAGTCGTGAACTCGTCAGAGACGATGCGATAGAAATAGACGCCAGACGCGACGGAATTTCCTCTTTCGTCCGTTCCATCCCATGTCACAAAGTGAGTTCCCGCCGTTTGCAGACCACTTGTGAGGGTCCTGACCGTCTGACCCAGCACGTTCAACACTTCAACGCGCACTTCGCAGCTCTTCGGAAGCGCAAAGCGAATCTCCGTCGAGGGATTGAACGGATTCGGGTAGTTCTGACTGAGACCGTACTGCTTCGGTAGCGCTGATGCCTTTACTATCTGGTCGATCTTGACATTCAGCCGCTTTCCGTTGCGGTCGCAAACAACTCCGTTGACAAGGTCAAGGTTTTTCCGATCACCCTTGAAGTCGAAGTTGACAATCGGACCGTCACCGGCAGCGATAGCGTTCTTGCCGGTCAGGTCGACCAATCCGACTTTGAACGAGCCATCAACGACTCCTGAGAATAACCGGAGATTCTTCGACCGCTCGGTGGTTTGCGCCACGATCTCATCTGCTTTGCTGATATCCGTCTTGAACTCAAGCTGCACACCCGCAACTTCGGCATCAGTGTGCATTTCGACAGCGCTGGTCTTGGTTGAAGAGTTCGTGGTTTCGTTCTCTGCCAGCTTCAGCGTGGCGCTGTAAACCGAGCGACTGTCTTGCAGGAGCTCGCCGTCGGGCGAGAGCTTGCCGTAACTGCCGCTGCATGGCGCATGTCCGCCGCTGAAGATGTATGCAATCAAGTACACCACATCGGAGATGTCATCCATACCATCGCAGTTTGCGTCACCAGCGATCAATGGAATCGGCGCCGAACCACCTGAGAAGATGTAAGCGATGAGATAGACTGCGTCTGAGATGTCGATTCCACCATCGTGATTGGGGTCACCGGGGATGTAGGAGGTGTCCTGTTTGCACTTGCCGAGATTGTCAGCAGCCCAGAGGGTGTAGATTTCCAGAGAATCGAGGACACGGTTGAAAAGCTCGATCTCATCGAGCGCACCAGTAAACTTATGACTGGGAGTCAGAAGATTTCTCCCTATTACCAATGGTGCGGTGTTGGTCAGACTCCCTTGAAAAGCTGTCGCACCGGCTATAGGACCTACGACATTACCATCCACATAATGGAGCCAACCCGAGGGATTATCTCTGTCAACAGTGACCGCGATATGATGCCAATTCCCGTCAGCGACGAACCCTGTCGTGACCCAGTTATTATAACCAACCCCGTCACCAATCTCCGAACTCAGGCAACCGTTGTACAGAAAGAGTACAAAGCCTTTATAGGTACCAGAGATTACTCGCTTGTCCAGGATTGTCTTTGGCGACTCGGTAGCATCTGTGGTTTTGATCCACAAATCGACAGAGAAATCGCCAGTGCCGAAGTTCAATTCGGCTTGATCGGGCACATCAACAGAGTTTAACCCGTCAAAGCTTAATGCACCATCGACCATTCCAGTCACTGGAGCCGGGCTGTTCTTCCAGGTACCAGAATTGTTGACAGCACCGGCAATGTCTTTTGAAGTCGTGCCCGCCGTCTCATCCAGCGGCCACCAGGCGACCATACCCGAAGGGGGCGGGACACAGTGCTTGGTGTTGGTGTAGGTGCACGCGATAGACTCCCCGGGATCGAGATCAATGTTCGCCGTCTGACCATTCACGGTTGTTCCCCCGTCAGGGTCTTTACACGCCAAACTGGCGAAGGCCCAAGGCAAAGACTGCCCCAGTTCCGTCACCATGTAATTCCCAGCCGCAATGTTGGTGAACGTCTTACTCCCCGTCCCGTTTATCGTGGTGATGGTGAAGCTGCCAAAGCTCCCCGTGTAACTGAAGGTGCCATTCCCGCCGATGGTGTTCTTGGTGATGGTGATTGTGCCTACGCAGGTAGGGCAGTTATAGCCACTGCTCGCTGCGCCATCCTGGTCGGTATTGCCGCTACCCGAGCCGCCCCACATGTGGTCGTTATCGGGGCCGCCGTACATATTGTCGTTGCCTGCGTTGCCCCACATCCAGTCGTTGCCGTAGCCGCCGTACATCACGTCGTTGTCCCGGTTGCCGAACATCCAGTCATTGCCGTTACCACCGTCCATCTTATCGTCGCCACGGTCGCCGAACATCTTGTCGTCACCGTCGCGACCGAGGATGATGTCGTTACCATCATTCCCCCACATCCGGTCGTTATCGGCACCACCATCCATGCAGTCATCCCCGGCGTTGCCGAACATGTAGTCAGTGCCGTTGACGCCAAGCAGATTATCGTTGTCTTCATTCCCGAATATGAGGTCTCTGTCATCGCCGCCGTCAATGCAGTCATTCCCTTGGTTGCCGAATATAAGGTCGACGCCGGGGCTGCCAAACATGAAATCGCCGTCCTGATTCCCCCACATCCAATCATTATCGGTACCGCCATCCATGCAGTCAACCCCTTCGTTACCGCTCATCCAGTCAACGCCCGGGCTGCCATACATGATATCGTTGTCCTCATTGCCCCACATGGCGTCGTTGCCATTGCCGCCGTCCATCCTGTCGGGACCCCGGTTGCCCCACATAGCATCGTTGCCGTTGTTGCCATCGATCCAGTCAGTGCCGTCGTTGCCAAACAAGGCGTCGTTGCCTTCGCCGCCGCTCAATTTGTCGTCGTTCTCGTTGCCACACAAGAGGTCGATGCCGGCGTCGCCGTAAATCTCGTCGTTGCCCTCGCCGCCCAACATGGCGTCGTTGCCATCGCCGCCGCTCATCCAGTCGTTGTCCTGACCGCCCGACATGGCATCGTTGCCGGCGTCGCCGTACATCGTGTCAATGCCATGGTTGCCAAACATAATGTCGTTACCGATGCCGCCGTGCATCTCGTCGTTGTTATCGTTGCCCCACAAGAGGTCGTTGCCGTCGTCGCCGTAAATCTCGTCGTCGCCCTGGTTGCCGCATATGATGTCGTTGCCGGCGCCGCCCCTCAAGTAGTCGTCGTCCTGGTTGCCGCTTATGACGTCGTTGCCGTCGTAGCCGTTAATCAGGTCTTTGCCCTGGTTGCCCCATATTAAGTCGTTGCCATCGTCGCCGCTTATGATGTCGTCGTTCTCGTTGCCCCACAAGATATCGGAGCCGGCGTCGCCGTGCATCTCGTCGTTGCCCGTGTTGCCACACATGATGTCGGTGGCGTCACCGCCGTACATCTTGTCGCCGTCCTCGTTGCCCAACATGATGTCGGTGCCGGCGTCGCCGTGCATCTCGTCAATGCCTTGGTTGCCCAACATGATGTCGTTGCCGTCGCCGCCGTACATCTTGTCGCCGTCCTCGTTGCCCGACATGATGTCGGCGCCGGCGTCGCCGTGCATCTCGTCGTTGCCCGTGTTGCCACACATGATGTCGGTGGCGTCACCGCCATACATCTTGTCGCCGTCCTCGTTGCCCAACATGATGTCGGTGCCGGCGTCACCGTACATCTCGTCAATGCCCTGGTTGCCCAACATGATGTCGGTGGCGTCACCGCCATACATCTTGTCGTTGTTCTCGTTGCCGAACAAGAGGTCGGAGCCGGCGTCGCCGTTCACATAGTCGTCACCGGTGTTCCCGCACACGAAATCTGTACCGTCGCCGCCGTACATGCAGTCGTTCCCCTCGTTGCCCCACATGAAGTCCATGCCGCCCTCGCCGTACATGTCGTCAATGCCTTCGTTGCCCCACATGAAGTCCATGCCATCCCGGCCATACATGCGGTCGCTGCCGCCGCGGCCCCACATGAAGTTGGTGCCGGGGCCACCAATCATCAGGTCGTTGTTGTTGGTGCCAAACATAAGGAAGGCGTTCTTAATGGTGTTGGTAGTCTCGAAGTTGCAGTCCAATGGCGGTGTCTTAGCTAGCGAAGCGTCAGTTTCCTCGAACATACCGCCGATCCTAGCGACGATGGCCTCAGAGAGCGAGTCGCATCTTCTTTCAAGCTCGATAGCCCTCTGGGCAATCGCGTCGACCCGTGTGAGCAAGGTGTCACCGCCGTCCACGAACTCCAAATCGGCCCGCGCGAGGAAGGAGTCGCCCGTGGACGAGAGCGTGTCAACCCGCGTAAGGAACGCGTCGCACGCCTGCTGAAACTGGAGCTGGAGGTCCGCGAAGGACGTCTCAGACGCGGTCAGCTGTTGCAGCCCATGGGCTTCGAGCGTGTCAGCATGGAAGTTGAAGCTGACGACTGTATCTTCCATGCGCTGTACCAACTGTTCGATCCTCACCTCGTTGAGAGAATCAGCAATGACCGAGTCGGTGAGCACATCAAGGTACTCGATTATGTCGTTGCCCCCGCTGTCAGCAAAGATGCCGATAAAGCTGCTAAGTTCCGCCACAATCTGCAAGACGCTATCCGTCTTCGCGGGGAACCGGTTCCCGAAAGGTATGATCTCGCTGTCGGCATCTAAGTGCAGCGCCTCGGCCGCGCCAATGAGCTGCGTCTGGGCATCCGAGACAAAGCTCTCTGCGGTCTGCAGGAACGCCTCGCTGCCGTTCGCGGTGAATCTGACAGCGTCCCAAATAAGTGTTTCGACGCTGTCTCTGACGACACTAATGCCTATGAGAACCTCGTTGAGTTCACCGAAGACGCTGTCCAGATCTGCGATCTGGGCCGTTGTGTAACTGCCTGTGCCCCCGATGAACGTGTTGATGCCATCGCCCAAGTCAGCATTAATCGGGAGGAGGTCGGCGAGGGGACCTTCGTCGTGCCCGAAAACAACCCAGTCGTCGCCGTCTCCGGTACAGATATGGATACCGTTGACCAGGGTGAGCTGAAAGGCGTAGTCGGGGTATACAGTGGTCTCTTGGTTGTCGACCTGGATAGTGTCGCCTGTCGAATTAAGGCGCAGGAGTATGGAGTCAGGACCTGACGTGCCGTTGATGGTGAGAATGCTGTCGTCGAGGATTGCACCAAAAGCCGTCTTACACTTGCCCGCGCTGCCAGCAGCCCAGATGCTCTGGATCTCAGCAGGATCGAGGACACGGTTGAAAAGCTCAATCTCGTCAAGCGTGCCAGCAAACGTTTGACTGGGAGTTATGAGATTTCTTCCCATTACGAATGGGGCGGTGTTGGTCAGACTTCCTTGAAAAGCAGTCGCACCGGCTATGGGGCCTACAGCAACACCATCCACATAATGGAGCCAACCCGTGGCATTATCTCTGTCCACGGTGACCGCGATATGATGCCAATTCCCATCAGCGACGAACCCTGTCGTGACCCAGTTATTATAACCAGCCCCGTCACCAATCTGCGAACCCAGGTAACCGTTCGACAGAAAGAGTACATAGCCTTTGTAAGTGCCAGAGAATACTCGCTTGTCCAAGATTGTCCGCGTTCCGGAAGCATTTGTAGTTTTGATCCACAGATCGATAGAGAAATCGCCTGTGCCGAAACCCAATTCGGCTTGATTGGGCACATCAACAGAGTTCGACCCGTTAAAGGTCAATGCGCCCGCGACTTTTCCAGTCGCTGGAACCGGGCTGCTCATCCAAGTACCGGCATTATTAACGCTACCTGCAATGTCATTTGCAGTCGGGCCCACCGTCTCATCCAGCGACCACCAGGCGACCATGCCGGTTGGTGGCGTTGCACACTGAGCATACAGAGACTGCGGCGCCACAATGGTGGCCATCAGCATAAGGGCGAAGGCCAGAAACTGTCTAAAGTAGCGGGGTATCATAAGTACCTCCTCCTTGTAAGATTATTTGGTTTGTGTGAATGATTGTTTGAGAAGCCGCTCTTTTCGTGCAGAGCCCCCGGCCTACCCGGACGCTACTGCTCGGATTATCTTTCCAATACATCTTGGAACCTCTTAAAATGGATGTTCATGGTTTGGTTTATTTGGTTTATTCCACATCATGCCCGCTATCCCATTGGAACTAATCGCCTGTGGTGTTCTCCACTCTGCACCTCCTGAGTTTGAGTTAGGTTGTTTGCCTGACATTGGTAATTTTCCTCTTTTCATCTGAGTTTCTGTCGCTTTCGTTGACTTAGTCCTCGGATATTGTCCAAGGTTCGCTGCGGTGAGCATTTTCTTTGAAAAAGTGGAGTTGGACGTTATGTTAACTGAGTATGGTAGAAACCGCAGCGTTCGATTGGCTGGCAGCGATAGAGAGGAATGACCGGCACTTTATTGCCGAGCTTCAAGCGGTTGTGAGCGCGATTGTACGCAAGTGGAACTGGGGTGGTTCGGAGAGCGTGGGCGATATCGTGCAGGACTGCCTGCTCAGACTGTTGCAGAGCATTCGCAGCGGCAGGTTCCGGGGAGAATCGTCTCTGAAGACCTACATCTATGCGATCGCTCGCAACACTTGTATCGACTACTACAAGGAGCGAAAGGCACTTGAGGCAGTGGACGTTGATTCGGTCGAGCTGGTGGATGAATGCTTGTCGGCTGAAGACCATCTCATACATAGAGATCAACGCCGAATCGCCTGCCAGGTATTGCTCAGTCTACCGGAAGAGTGCCGGCGCCTATGGCGAGCGATCTTTTTCGGGAAGCGTAATTACAGGCAGGCCGGCGAATTGCTGAAACTGTCGGAGGGAACTGTCAAGCGGCGGATGTGGGAGTGTCGGCAGATAGCCAGAGAAAGGCTGAAATCCTACGATTAGTCAGAACCTTTTGGCCGCTGGGGAGACTAAGTGAATGTGAAAGGTCAGGAGAAATATTCGGGCACACTATGAGCGAGAAAATGACATGCGATACCTGCCGAGAGTTGCTGCCGCTTCTGTATGCGAAGTCGCTGTTGGACAAAGATGAAGCGCTGACTCGTGAGCATCTTAAAGGATGCCCGAAATGTCGCGCTCTCTTGACAGAGGAAAGACCTCTTTATGCCGCTGCGCGTGTCGAGGGTAATCTCTCGCCGCTTGCCGATCATCCTGCCGGCGCGCAGCTTGATCGGTACGTCCATGCAAGAAGTAGCCTGTCCTCAGCAGAACTCGAGGAACTGGAGAGCCATCTATCCAAGTGCGGCCTGTGCAAGGAACTAATTTCGCACCTTGGTGAGTTGCCGGCAGAACTCGACGATCTAGTTGAAGGCGAGAGACTGCCGCTTCTGTCGAGATCGGAAGTGAAGCCCAGACCGAGAACTCGCATCATCGACATCGGTCGCCGTGTCTTCTGGCGACCTTTGGCGGGATATGCGGCTGCCGCCGCGGTTTTGTTGATTGCTCTGGTGATGCGCCAGGCTCCGATTCCCCAGGCCATCCCAACGATCTCTGGAACAATATCAACAACGAGCCGTGGAGACAAGCAGACCGCCGTCTTCTTCTCAACGGCGAGAGCGTGTTGCCTTGTCCTAAAATACTACGTCGGCCCCGAACCCGGGCATCGGTATGACATGGAGATCAGATCCGAGAAAGCAAGTTGGCCGTCACAGGTTATTCGTAATTACACAGACTTCGATCCCCAGGGTAACGCGACTCTGAAAACACTAATTGAAGTCGGCGAGTATCGGCTGATTGTCTGCGACATTGAGGGGGAGGATACCATCAGAGTAGTGAAACCCTTTGAACTGAAAGCTCAGAACTAATCGGGAAGCTTACTCAGAGACTCGCCAGTCGCCAACTGCGATGAATGCCCCCCAGAGACATGGATGATCGGGAAGGCCCTTGCTGCGCGTTTCGGCAATCTGATTTAGTGCGAGAGCGCGCATCGTCACTGCTAGATTGCTGCCGCGCGAAAGGTAAAGCTGCTTCATGACTTTGGCCGTCTCGTGATCATCAACTTGCCACAGCGCGCTGATCACCGTGCGGGCACCTGCAAGCAGAAATGCGCGCCGCAGTCCATAGACTCCCTCCCCCGCCTTTATGTCGCCAAGGCCTGATTCGCAGGCAGATAACACGACCCAGTCGACGGAAGTAAGATCGAGATCTGCAACCTCGTAGGCTGTGAGGATTCCGTCGTCGGCCACAAGTCCATCCGTCGGCTGACCCCGTACCCCGGCACCAGCAAGATACAGCCCGGAATTCAGAAGTGGATTTTGAAGACTGGGAGCGTCGTCCAAATAATCCTGGGAATCAGCGCCAGGTGCTGTGTTGGAGCTTTGGAAGAAGCCATGAGTGGCAAGGTGCAGCACTCTTTTGCCCGGGGCCTCTTGTTTGAATCGTCCTTCGCGCGCATCTGCACCGATGAGAAGAGTGTGGGGTTCTCCCCGACGCTGCTGCCAAGCAGCGACGACGTCGTTGATCTCTCTTCTGGTGTATGGGAGTGGAGACAGCCCTGTCATCTCTTCGCTGTCTACCGCTGATGAACCGGCATAGAAGTCCGGATCCCCCAGCGCCAGCAGTCCGCTTCCCAACTCACGTTGGCGATCAAGTCGCAGCAAATCTCGACCGGCGGACAAGTAGTGGATCGGATGCTCTTCAATCAAATACCGGCCATTTTCGTTCTTGAGGCATGCAAATGACACCAAGTTGAGGGCCCCGTCCGGAGCGATGTAAATTGTCTCGGTCGTGGCGAGTTTTCCTACGAACGGTTCCCATAGCACTTGATAGAGCTTTCTCAGGGTAGAATCAGATCCCTCGATCAGTCTCTGATCGAGATCAGGCCACCTATCAGCAGCGATGGTCATGTCATTGCGGTACTGACTGATCAGAGAATCGATGGGGCCGCATGCTCCCAGGTCGGTGATCATCGAGGGACCCTTGCGTGTCAGCAACACTCCCAAATACCGTGATTGAGGCTTCTCGTTGTGTAAGGGCACAAACCGATACTCAAGATATTCGATTAGCGCGCTGTTTTTGGGAAGCTGTCTGCCGACACGTACGGAGCCGACCTTTCGCGAATTCGTTGCCTCCCGATAACTAAGACTCCGCGCCGCCAATTCACTCTCCAATTTGTCGCACACGCGGCCAAGAGAATCCATTTGGGCTCTGAGCAGAGGAATTTCACTTTGCGCCGGCCTACTGCCACTATGTAAATGAGAAAGACTTCGCTTATTCTTCCACAGCTTCTCTGCGAGTTCCCTCGTTTCTCGATCGTCTTCTCTAATCAAGCCCCGGTTGCGCAGGAATATTTCGTCGGAGACTTCTCCCTTCGATGCAAAAATGACGTCGGCGGCCTGCTCAAGCGACTTGGCGTCTCTGATTCCAGAAAGCCGAAAGTACGACAAGTATTTATTCCCCCTGACACGCATGGTCTCCGAGTTCCGCAGTGCCTCGATCTCGGTCATCACCCAGCAGTTACTTACAAAGTTATCGTGGGTTATGTCGAAAGCACGTTTGCCGGATCTTAGGGCTTGTTGATAGTTGCCAATCGAGCACCAATACTTGGCATAGAGACTGAGAGACCCCGCCACGTCACGATGGTTTGAGCCATAGGCGCTCTCTTGAATTGCCAGAGTTTTTTCGCACAGAGAGCGAGCCCGATCATAATTCCCGAAACGGAGGTCAAGTTCTGCCTGTTTAGAAAGCACGAGGGCTACGTCGGGACTCTCTTCTCCTCCTTGAGCCACCTCGATATCCAAGGCGCGTTGCAAGAGGGCTACCGCTTCAGGATAACGTTGAAGGCCTGAATAAGCTTCCGCGAGATTCTGTAGACAGGTGACGAGCGTGGAAGTATCCGGTGCTGGATCACTCTCAAGCGTGCCAAGCTCCTTTTCGAAGCCTTCGGCTGCCTCGGAAAACCTGTCGAGGGAAAGGTATAAGTTGTTGAGGTTATTGTTCACGATGCTCAGGTATAGCTTAGCTAGATCCGGGCGGCTGTCACAGATGGCGAGGGCTCGCTGAAAACATCTCATCGCCGTCGAAAAGCGGTGCTGATCATTTGACACTGATGCATAGTTGTTCAGAACTCTCAGCAGACCGAGTGAGTCGGGTTTGGGCGATTTTTCCCAAATGCCGAGGGCTTGCTCAAACAGCACACGGGCTCTAGCACATTCCCCGAACGCCCAGCAACAAACACCCTTGATCCTCAGTGCCCGAGCAAGCATGGGATCCAATGGATAGCTATGTTGTTGGCGAATGCTTATCACGGCGCTGACTATTAACAGCGCTTTTCGGAGCTTCCCACTGTTGAGCGCGGCATCGGCTAGATCGTAAAGCGAAGTCGCAAATGCGGTATCAGTCTGAGTCCATTCGGAACCATGTTTCGTCAGCGCTAGTTCCATCAGCACGATCGCGGAGTCGATTCCACCCGCATTCCTGAGAGAATCGGACTCGTCGGCCAGAGTTTGCCATCCTTGCCCCGCCGCTATAGCGAAAAAGAAAGCAGAGAGCGCAAGGTAGTACCACAATATTCTTCCCAGCATGGATACCTCAATCACCAGCAAGTCCCGGCAGTGTGGACATGCTGCCAAGTTTATCCCTGAGTTTAGAGCCATCGCAGGCCATGCACTCCCGCAGCTGGCTCTGGAAAACCGCCGAGGTCAACTGAGGGAATCCAATCAAGAGTAGCGACGGAATCCTCCCCATAATTCGTACTGGCAATATTCTTACCGCACCTGAGGAGAACGTAGCATCTGGGAAAGATCCCTGCAAATGCTTTTTTGATCTATTCTTGTGATTGTCCAGTTCTTTAACAAGAAGTGCACCACGGCGACTCCCAATTCGTCAATCAACTGAATTGATCCGTTGGTCCACTAACACTAACGTAAATTGGCGCTACTATTCTGTCCCGCCACCGACGGGCACGGATTTCAAGCGTGCCTGACAGTCCTTTCTTCATCATGCTGAGCTCAACTGAGATACTCGTACGGATCACGGTCGTCAGGCCGACTTCGTTGCTTCTTTCCTCTACAGAGAGTCTGGAACTCCGGGATAGCAGACCTGTTGTCTCAACCTCATATTCCTACTCACGATCGTAGATGACTTGCGAGAAGATCAGGGGTCTGGGCTGTTTGCTCACCTCCGTTTCCAATCTGATAGAAGCCGGCAAGGGGCAATGCAGAAAATCAAGCTGAGAGAACAACAGCGAACTCAATTCATAAATCATTATTTAACAAGAAGTAAGCTGGGAGTAGTAGACTATTTTAGAACTAATGATTCCCGCGACATGCCTTCGGGATCAGTTCTCCGTGCCATACTGTGGAATAGGGCATCCCCGCTACCAACATCAAGATACCCTTGGAAGAGAGAAGACTGTGTGGCACGAGCATGATTGACGTCGGGTTCCTAAAGGTCAACGGAATGCGACAAGCCGCTCGTAGCGGGTTGCGATTCTCATTGACAATCTCGTCCCAACAGAATCTCTTATAGCAAGAACTAATGGGAGGAGGGTGAAATGAAGATTCCGTGTTTGATTCCACTGCAGGCTGGCAGCCTGATCGGCTTGTTGAGTCGTAGACTGGTAGCGGTATTTGGAGCTCTTATGCTCGTTTCATGTCAAAGAATGGAAGCGCCCCGCTTCCTGACTCCTGTACCATTCACGGCCGTTCATATTGACGACGATTTTTGGGCTCCAAAGATTGAGATCAACCGCACCGTTTCGATCCCGTCGGCATTCAAGCAGTGCGAGAAAAATGGCCGTATCGACAATTTTGCTCTGGCGGCGGGCAAAATCAAAGGTGAGCACAAGGGGGATTTTCCATTCGATGATACCGATGTTTACAAAATCATCGAGGGAGCCTCGTACGCCCTCGCCGTGAAATATGACGGGCGATTGGACGCATACCTCGATAGTGTGATCGCTCTCATCGCTGGGGCTCAGGAGGCCGACGGCTATCTTTACACGTGCCTTACCAATAAGTGCAAACGACTCGAACAGTGGTACGGCAAGGGGCGATGGGACAGGATTAACAGCCACGAGCTTTACAACTGCGGCCATCTGTATGAAGCGGCTGTCGCTCATTACCAGGCGACCGGTAAGAGAAGCCTCTTGAACGTTGCTATCAAGAACGCCGATCTAGTAGACAGAGTTTTTGGTCCGGCCGAAGGGCAGAAGAAGACACCCTCGGGGCATCCGATTATCGAAATGGCTCTTGTGAAGCTTTACCGGGTTACCGGCGAGGTGCGCTATCTAAAGTTGGCCCGATTCTTTATTGATGAAACCGGAAAAGGGACCGATGGCCACAAGTTGAGCGAATACAGTCAGGACCATAAGGCCGTTGTCGATCAAGATGAAGCGGTCGGTCATGCCGTTCGTCTGGGCTACCTCTATTCGGGCGTGACCGATGTGGCATCGCTAATGAACGATTCAGCCCTGATGAACGCCTCGGAAAAGGTCTGGAACAATGTCGTTTCAAAAAAGCTGTACATTACCGGAGGAATAGGCTCGCGGGGGATGGGTGAAGGATTCGGACCCAATTACGAGTTGCCCAACATGACCGCCTACTGCGAGACGTGCGCCTCCATTGCCAATGTCTTCTGGAATTATCGGATGTTTCTCAACAAAGCAGATTCGCGCTATTATGATGTGCTCGAACGGGTACTTTACAATGGCGTGATTTCGGGCGTGTCGCTTTCCGGCGACAAGTTCTTTTATGACAACCCGCTCGAGTCGAACCATACGCACGAGCGAGCCCCGTGGTTTGGATGCGCCTGCTGTCCGGGGAACGTTACGCGATTTATGGCATCTGTTCCCGGGTATATCTACGCCACCACTCCTGACGCCATCATTGTGAACCTGTTTATCAATAGCCATGCCGAAATCCCGGTAGGGAAAGACACTGTCGTAATGTCGCAGAATACCAATTATCCGTGGGATGGAACGGTAACGATTAGTATCGACAAGCCGAGCACAAAGCGTCTCGACCTGATGGTGCGCTTGCCGGGTTGGGCGGGCAATAAGGTTGGTCCATCCGATCTTTATCATTTTGCGGATTCAACCGGCGAATCGGTTCTCTTCTATCTGAATGGGAAGAAGTTGCAGCCTGAGATCACGAACGGCTACGCGCATTTTCGGAAGCGCTGGAATAAGGACGACAAGATTCAGATGTCCATGCCGATGCCGGTGCGAAAGATTCTGGCTAATCCGCAAGTGGAGTCCGACCGGGGCAAAATTGCCTATCAACGCGGACCGCTTGTTTACTGTTTTGAAGACAAAGACAACAATGATGGCTGGATGTTCGATCTATACGTTCCCAAGGAAGAAGAAACGCGTCATCAGTTCGAACCGGGTCTTTTGGGTGGAATTACCACCTTGACT
The DNA here is from genome assembly GCA_903930455.1 of uncultured bacterium. GTDB lineage: Bacteria > Zixibacteria > MSB-5A5 > CAIYYT01 > CAIYYT01 > CAIYYT01. The sequence goes on from CAIYYT010000265.1 coordinate 30,712, forward strand.
ATGAACGGATATAAGGTTGCTGTGAACGGAGCAGATACAACCGTCGATAGAACCGTGTTGAAGGCCATTCCATACTATGCGTGGAATAACCGGGGCACCGCAAATATGGTAGTATGGATGCCTGCGGCGAAGGAAAACGTATTCACCAAGATGGGCGGGAGCAAAGAGATGGAGGCGACCGCATCTTCATCTTTGGAATGGGTATGGGGACTGAATACGGCCTTCGACCCCCAAAGCTCCGCCGATATCGACAAGAGTTATTTCTATTTCTGGGCGAGTGAACATCCGGAGGAGTGGGTGCAGTACGACTTCAAGAAACCGATCACTCTGTCTGAATCCAAAGTATATTGGCTGAATCTCGATCATTACGACGGCAACTATCGAGTACCTGAGTCCTGGGGTCTGATGGTCAAGGATTCGAAAGGGAACTGGGTGAATGTGGTCACGGCCGATCCCTACGGATTAGAACTCAATAAGTATAATGCAGTGACCTTCAAACCGGTTAACACCTCGGCAATCCGAATGAAGGTGAAACCTCAGAAAGGGAGCTTCGCCGGAATACTGGCGTGGAGGGTCAGCTAAAGATAACTCTTGCCGGGGCTGTTTTCGAGGTGTCCGACTTCCTGCAAGCCGCAAGCCTTTATCGCGATTACGTGTTAATCCGAGCTGTGCTCTGTCCTCCGAATAATCTCATTCTGAAGACTGATCCCGAGGTCGACGAAATAGTCGCTATATCCCGCAACGCGGACAATTAGATCGCGGTATTTCTCCGGAGACTGTTGCGCCTGTCGAAGCGTTTCGGCGCTAACGACGTTGAATTGGATATGATGACCATCCAACTTGAAGTAGGTGCGGACTAGTTGCGCCACCTTGAGCATACCTTCCTCATCGGCCAGCAGCTGCGGAGTGAACTTCTGATTGAGAAGCGTACCGCCGGTCTTAAGGTGATCCATTTTGGCGGCCGACCTGAGAACGGCAGTTGGGCCTTTCCGGTCCGCGCCTTGCACCGGCGAGATCCCTTCAGATAATGGCTCGCCGCACTGGCGACCGTCGGGGGTCGCCCCCACGACGCTTCCGAAATAAATGTGACACGTGGTAGGCAGAAGGTTGATGCGAAAATGTCCGCCCCGTGTATTTGGTCGACCATCGATAAGAGAAAAATACGTCTCGAATACGTGACGCATGATGTCGTCGGCGTAATCATCATCATTGCCATACTTCGGCGTATGATTCCACAATTGATTTTGCATCGATTCGCATCCCTGGAAATCATCTTTGAGCGCGAGCAATAGCTCAGCCATAGTTATGTCTCGATTGTCATACACATGGTACTTGATGGCCGCAAGAGAATCGGTGATTGTGCCCAAACCAACCCCTTGGATATATGACGTGTTATATCTGGTTCCACCATCGTTGTAGTCTTTACCGTTAGCAATACAGTCATCGATCAGAATTGACAGGAACGGCGCGGGCAGATACTCCGCCCAGAGACGCTCGATAATGACATTCCCCTTGATCTTGATACCGATGAAGTACTTGAGTTGGGCGACAAATGCTTCATACAGAGCAGCGAAATCGCGAAAAGCTATCGGGTCGCCTGATTTGAGACCGATTGATTGTCCGGTGTGGGGATCAACACCATCATGCAGCGTGATTTCGAGTACCTTGACCAGATTGAAGTAACCGGTAAGGATGTATGCTTCTTTGCCGAACGCGCCTGTCTCCACGCAACCGCTGGCGCCGCCATTGCGGGCGTCCTGAAGCGACTTCCCTTGGCGTAGCATCTCGGCGACGATGGCGTCGGCGTTAAAAAGCGACGGTTGCCCGTACCCCGTCCGAATGATCTTAAGCGCGCGCATGAGAAGCCTGTCCGGACTCTTCTTGCTGATTTGGACCATTGAACTGGGCTGAAGCAGGCGCATCTCTTCGATCACGTCTAGAATGAGATAGGATAATTCGTTGGTGGCGTCCTCACCGGTTTCGGTCACTCCGCCAAGGTTGATCAAACAAAAGTCGGTATAGGTGTTGCTCTCCTGCGCGGTCACGCCGATTTTAGGGGGCGCCGGCTGATTGTTGAATTTCACCCAGAACGACTGAAGCAGCTCGGCAGCACGCTCGCGAGTCAAGAGCCCGTCTTCAATATCGCGACGATAGAACGGCAGCAGATGATGATCGAGTCGCCCGGGGTTGAATGAATCCCACGTGTTAAGCTCGATAATTACACCCAGATGAACGAACCAGTAGTACTGCAGGGCTTCCCAAAACGTGCGAGGCGCATGAGCCGGAACATGCCGGCAGATACTCGTCATCTCCCTTAACTCTGCTGCTCGCACCGAGTCAGTTTCCGACCTCGCCATTTGATCGAGCCTGTCGGCGTAACGGCTCGCCAAATGGATCAGCGCATCGGCCGCGATCGCCATCGCATTCAATTCCTCGCGTTTGTCGAATGCGGCCGGATCGTTGTAGAAGTCCAGGCTATCAATACTTCGCTGGATATCCTGTTTGACATCGACAAGACCCTGACGGTAAATCTTATCTCCAAGAACGGTATGTCCCGGCGCCCGCTGCTCCTGAAATTCGGTGAAAACACCTGCCTGATAGGCCGCGCGCCATTCAGAATCGACCGATTTGATGATTCGGTCCCTTATGGAACGGCCCGACCAGAACGGTATAATTTCTTCCTGTTGCGTGCGGCGCGCGAATTCGTCAACTCCAAACGAGACCTTTTCGCGGGAATGGATGATCTCAAAATCCTTCAGCGAGTGAGTGCAGATTTCCGGGTAAGTTGGAGCGGCTTTGGGGGATGGCCCACGCTCTCCGACGATCAACTCGCCCGGATTTGCGCAGATTGTCATTTTTTCAGTGATGTATTTGAATGCCAGCGCACGCGAGACCGGCACTGAGACTCGGCATGCAATATCGCTCTGATAGAAATCGGTGAGGAGTCTCGCCCGTTCCAGCGAAATCGTTGGAGCCGCATTAAGGCTCTGCTCCCGGAGCCGTTTTATCCGCTCGTTCATATGCTCTTATCCTCCAATCCTGACTTCATAACCATAGTCTCGAAAGATCGCTGCCAGACGCTCGAGCATTTCAGGACTTTGTGGTTCAAGTCCCAATCGCCGGCGCAGCAGGTGAAGCCGCTCAACCTTGTCTTCGCCGAGCTTGTTGTACGGCAGAAGGCTGATCCGACGGATCGAACAGAGCGGTCTTAGAAAGGCCGCTACCGCCTCCAAATTTTCCATTGTATCCGTGATATCGGGTATCAGCGGCAAACGCACATCGATATTACATCCCAGCTTGGCCAGAGCGGCAAGATTCGCCAGAATGATTTCGTTGGAAACGCCAGTGTAGTACTTATGTGCTGCCGGGTCAATCAGCTTAAGATCAAAAAGGAACAAATCAACCCGATCGCGGATGCGTTCAAAATCGACAAACGACGTGTAGCCACAGGTATCGATTGTGCAATGCAGGCCGACCCCGGTGCAGGCATCAAGCAAGTCATCTAGGAACTCGATCTGAGCCATGGGTTCACCGCCTGAGAACGTTACGCCGCCTCGGGATTGATCATAGAAAGGCTCATCGCGCATTACTTCGTGAATGATTTCGCTGACTGTTACCATTCGGCCAAAAGTCGATTGAGACAACTGATTGGAGGTTGTAGCGATGTCACCGGCGCGACCAAGAGGGAATGTCTCTGCCGAGGTCGACCGGCCTTCCGGGTTGTGGCACCACCAGCAATCCAGTGGGCATCCCTGGAAGAAGACTGTCGTGCGGATTCCGGGGCCGTCATGGATACAAAATCGCCTGAGGTCGAATATGGTGCCAGTGCATTCCATCATAAATAGGTAAATCGCCGCCGACTGCCGACAACCGTTTCTACTAAATTATACGCGCATTTTCCAATCTGAGCAATAGCGATGTTGAGCCTGAAATCATAGGGTAATATCAATAGTTGTGTGTAGAAAGAGCATCCTCACATATTTTGTTTAAACGGTTATGCAGCCGGCAGCAGGGCCTCCTTGATGGGTTTGAGGTGATATTATCGTAGTTCCCACTTGGCGTTGAGGTGAGCGAAGATAGCATAGA
>CAIYYT010000266.1 GCA_903930455.1 uncultured bacterium
GACTTCCATCCAGGACTTGCTTACGTTCTCCTTCGAAAAATCTAACTCGCTCAACGACACGGGTGTCTCCTCTCTTTAGTCTTTGTTTGCATACCGAGGATACACTCGTTGTCGCTTCTATACACGATTTAGAATATTACCGATTTGATCGATGGTCGAAGTCTGGTCTTGACAAATCAGGGTCCACTACCTTATATTTAGATTTGAATAGATAAAGCTAATCATCAACATAGACATCCGAATCATGGAGAACTCATGACGAACATGACACGCATGCGACTGGCTGACTGTCTTCTGATTGCAGCAGTTCTGACCGCTGTGGTATTCGGTTCAGACAAAGCAGGGGATGGTAGTGCCACGACAGAAACTCCGCCTCTCAGACTGGGGAAGATGTGGAACCTAAACGCCGCCGGGACAGGAGATGCTGCGACAATCCAAGCTGCCATCGATGGTGCCGCCGCCGGTGACCAAATCGTTTTGTCATCGGGCGTCTACACCGGAGTCGGCAACCGAGACATCAACTTCAAGGAAAAACCGGTGGTCATAACCAGAGAATTCGACACGAGCACGGTAGTGATCGATTGTCAATATGCCGGCAGAGCTTTCTTGCTGAATTCCGGTGAGACTTCCGGATCGAAGATCATTGGACTGCGAATCAGCCACGGCCGTGGCTCGTTTGATGGCGGGGCGATAATGTGTACCGCTGGCGCGTCGCCGGAGATCATTGATTGCTTCATAGACAGCTGCAGCATGATAGGTCCAGGCTTCGCGGTTGCATTCAGGGACACCTGCAAGGGGCTGGTGAAGGGATGCACGATAATCAACTGTGGCGGCGGGGTTTCTCTCTGGCATACCTGCATCAGCAGAGTGGAGAACAGCCTTGTAGCTTACAATATCCTTGGCGGCATCTATTACGACGGAACTAATGGCAGTTTGGTATCCTGCTCAGATGTGTTTGGCAACACCGGGGGAGACTACCCGGGCACTTATAGCTTCCAGGGCCAAAACGGAAACATCTCACTGGATCCCATGTTTTGTGACGCAACTGCGGGAGATTTCACAGTCAATTACCTTTCCCCGTGTAACGGCACCAACAACTCGTGTTCGGTTTGGATAGGTAGTACTCGAGTTGGTTGTCCGGTTATGATCTGCGGCGATGCGAATGGCGACAGCTACATCGATATCGCAGATGTCGTGTACCTAGTCGTGTACATCTTCGGCGGTGGTTTGGCCCCTAATCCACTTCTATCAGGGGACGCAAATTGCGATAGCACGGTTGATATCTCGGATGTGGTGTATCTGATCGCTTATATCTTCAGCGGTGGTTCTGCACCGTGCGCGCTGTGCCCTTGAAACAAGTCTAATCGAGCTAAGCTCTTTTTCAACCGGAAGCCGCCGGCGGCTTCCGGTTTCTTTATGTCGGAGGAGGCTCACTTTTCGGCGATTCTGCCGTGGCAATCTCTGAGGTTACGCAGACACCCCTCCGGTTCGGCAGGGACAATCATCTCCACAAAACCACTTGACAAATCCTCTGAAAATGGCTACAATGGGGGCATCTTACATGAATAGACGAGAGCAACAACTCCGTCACGAGATGGATTGTCGCTATCGACCTACTTCGACCCTGGAGGAAAAGATCATGAGGAGAATTAATCCGCGCAATCCGGCGAGCTTGAAGAGCATTGTTCTCGTGATATTCGTAGCGATCGCCACGCTCTCAACCACATTGATGGCCGTTACCATCGAAGTTACACCATGCTACGTCACAGCCAACGGCAATGATCATTATGATCGTAACCCAGCGTTGGTGCAATTCGGCGGCGAGAATTGGCTCTTTTACACCAAGGGTGACAACGACGGCACGTTGGGTGTTCGCAATGGCACCTACAACCCCGATAATGACAGCTACACGATCTGGTACAAACGTTCCAGCGATTTTGAATCGCTTTTTTCCGCGCCGGAGACACGCCTTGATCTCTCCGCAACTGCGCGACCTGTCGGTTTTGACCAGCGTGACGTCTCGGCGGTCGTCTTTCAGGGTAATCTCTATGTTTTTGCTTCCGCCGGATTCGGCGGTTCGCAGCAACCAGTCTATTACTATGAATGGGACGGCACGACTTGGACTGGCCCAACGGCACTTTTGACCGGTGGTGGCGGTCATGCCAACGCCGTGGCTGATGCTAACCGAGTCTATTTCACTCTGGAAAAGGGTGTGCCCGACACCATGCGGTCAGTGGTATACACGTGGGATGGGGCGATTTTTAACGGCCCCTATGTTATCGCCAAAGACAACGGTGTGCCCAAGCTCACTCTTAAGGACGGTATTCTCTATGCCGTCAGCATTGCTCCGGGCGCCAATATAATCAACTTGCACACTTCGCCTGCGAGCGCAACGCCGTCGACCTGGACGTATATCACTGATCCGATCACCGTCAGTGACGTCGGAATATATGTTTGGGATCCCTCGATCTGCCATGATGGCACCACGCTCTATGTTCTCGCAGCGCCATCTGTTGCCTCCCCCGATATGCAATGGATTGTGCAGGCGCGCTCGACTGACAACGGCGTTACCTGGACAACTCCCAAGAAAGTCAGCTCCGGAACTCCCGGTGGCGGCGTAGTCTATTGGTGGGATTTCTGGCCGATCGGCTGGTCTGATCGCCCCGGACACATTGTGATTCTCTTTGCCACCGAGGGATACAGGGGGGTCTATGTTGACGGCTCCATCGGCGCGGTAGGAGTCGACTGGGATCTCGACAACGATCACGGTTTCTACATCCAGCAGGCAATTGATGTCTCCTCTGTAGGCGATACCGTGCTGGTAGGCGATGGGGAATATCGTGGCTACGGCAATCGCGATCTCAGATATGGCGGCAAGGGGATTACGGTCAAATCAAAGAATGGCCCCGCGGAGACCGCCATCCATTGCAGCGATTTGCTGGGAGGAACTCACCAGGGATTTCGCTTCTACTCCGGTGAGACTTCGAATGCCGTTCTGGACGGTTTCCGGATTGATAGCGCCTACAATTATGCCGCCGTGGCGTGTTCGAGTTCTGCGCCTATCATCAAGAATTGTCTCATCACCGACAACTTCTCTCACGGCGTGAGTGTCGATAACGCCTCCAATCCCACATTGCGGGGTTGCACTATCTCCAATAATGGCGGTCACGGCGTGACGGCCAAGGCCACCAACCCGGAATTGCCTTCTGTCGCGATTAGAGACTGCCATGTCAATGCCAATGGCAGCGACGGTATCTTGATCGACCACGCCTATGCCACGATCGACAGCACCGACATGATTTCCAATCAGGGTAATGGTCTGCGAGTAAATGACTTTAGGATAGATTTGGCCGCAACCAACCTGTTCGCGCGGGGGAACACCGACTACGGAATTCTTATCGCCTATTGGGAGGGACTCTTCACCATCAGGAATTGCACGGCCGTGGACAACGGCAACGGCATCGGCTACCTCTTTGACCTTCCGAAGGGATTGGCCGCGGCTTCGCCACAGGTCGATAGCTGCTACATTTCAAATTGCATTGCCGCCTTCAACAAGGGCGCTGGTTTTGCGAGTCTGTTTGGGGGTGCGTGGAATCTCGCCGGAAACTGCAATGACGCCTATGGTAATGTCGGTGGCGATTACCGGAGTACCCCCTTTAGCGCTGGAGATGTAGCGGGAAATATCTCGCTCGACCCGATCTTCTGCGATACGGCGGCATCCAACTATACGATCTCGAATGCATCACCCTGCGCACCGGCGAACAACTCATGCGGAGCGCTCATCGGCAAGTTTGGCATCGGCTGCACACAAAAATTCCTCTGCGGCGATGCGAACGCTGACAGCTCCGTCGACATCTCAGATGTCGTGTACTTAATCGCCTACATCTTCTCGGGCGGCAAAGCACCCAAGCCGCTTCTGTCGGGGGATGCAAATTGCGATGGTTCGGTTGATATTTCTGACGTGGTGTACTTGATCGCTTACATCTTCAGTGGTGGCCCGGCGCCGTGTGCGGATTGCCCGGGCGGACCCACGGGAGTTTTGCTGAGTATGGGGGAGTGCAAGGGATCTCCGGCTGCGCGGGATGCGAGTGTCATCGCCGACTTGAAGCGCTGTGTACAGTGGCAGTATGATGGAGTCGGTACCTTGCTGCTCAAGCATGTCAATGCCACTTTCAACTGCTGTCCGGAGATAGAGACACATGTCACAATCGCGGAGAACACGATTACGATTCAGGAGATCGAAATCGAAGGCCTCTGTGATTGCATGTGCACGTATGACCTTGATTTTCAGATTAGCAACCTGCCGACGGGTGAGTATACGATCAGCGTGACTGAGTCCTATGTTTCTTTGCCACCGCTCCAGTTCACTGTGAATCTGGTGAATACTCCGACCGGTGAGTACTGTGTGACGAGCTACTGAGCTGCTGGCGACTTAATCTTTGTGTTTGATTCTAATCCGGCGGGTGACCGTCTTGTCATCCGCCGTGACCTTGATCAGATAGATACCATCCGGTTGAGCGCTGATATTTATCGGCAACAGCGCTTCCTTCAGGTTCGCATAACCCGCGTCATACACAGTTTTTGATCCGTCCTCAGTCACGATACTTATTTGCACGTCTGTCGGATCATTGTTGAAGAAGTCGAGCGTAAATTCCCCCTTGTTGCGAACCGGGAACGGATTGACAATGGGTAAATCGGCAGTGTCACTGACCGGTTGCGCGTCTTCGGACACCAGAAACGCATGGTAGATACCGCTGCCGAAATCGGAGTTAAACGCCTTGATCAAGTGCCCATTCATGTCAAGCAGGCGCACATAGCCATAACCGGCTTCTGGATTTGCCCAGAAATCAAGACCATCGCCGGCGGAGTCGGTTACGATCAATACATGACAGCCGACTCCCGGGCTAAGGGTATCGCGATACAGAGTGCGGGGCTTGATCAATTTCCCCTTCCAAACCCGACCCAGACCGCACTGGTCTGTTATACCGTACCTATCGATAGTGGAGTCGTTGTTGTTCAGCAGTTCTAGAATCAACTGCTTTCCATATATCGGCAGTTCGCGCGGATGGGAAGTCATGCTGTTGTCCTCAGGATATTCGTCCCGCTTACCGTTGGGCTTGGCCAGTCGAACGGAGAAGTCCCCGCCGTTGTATATCTGAGGCCACATGGAATGCGGCGCAATCTCGGCCGATTGCTGAGGAGCCAGACTGCCCGTCCATTGGTAAGAGAATGCTTCGGGTTCCTGAGACTCACGATCAACGACGACAGAAGTCAGCGGCTTGCGACCGTTGTTCTTGATCACAATGCTCGGGCTACTGCAAGTCGGGTTCAATCGGGAATACTCGTCGTCGCTGCTTGGCACAATCACTTCCTCGATCGACACATCGTTTTTCGCCCACGGCTTCTTATAGTAAAACAGGTATGCGGAGATGCGATAATTCGCGGTTGGCTTGCTGCGGTTGATATATGGCTCCATCTCGATGCCGACGGAATGAGATGATTTGCCCTTGATCGGATAGTCGTAGAAGTCCGGCTGCACCATAGAGCCAGGACACCAACCGGCGCGATTGAATAGCCACGTTCCCGCCTGTGGATAGAGTGAATTGTTGCCGCAGCTGCGCCAGATCTGTTTCTGGTCAACCAGCGAATCATCGAAGTAAACCTTGCGCCACTTGCTGCAGAATTCGGCGCAGTTTTCGGAATCGTCCATGCCATGCCCGGTCTGGAGAATTCTCATTCGCACCAGATCGGCGTCGAACTTGTTGGTGAAAGCAATGCGGTGAAGCACGCTGTCAATCGGCTTGGTGCTGTCGCCATAGGGAATGGAACCGTGCCAGAGCGTATCCATCCCGAGACATTGCATAGCGGGTTTGCCCTCGATGACCAGAAAATCCAGCGTGATTACCCAACCCCGGTCGGTGTTGTCTTCGTAACCGTCATGATTGAATTCGACTTCAACCGAATCATGCAACAGGAACGCAAAGTCGGTGATATCGACATGCCAAGTGAAACTCCACGTCGAATCAAAGCGCCAACCATAGGGCGAGATCAATCGCGCTATTTCTATGTCTTTCGATGATGTCGCTGCCCCTCCAACACGTCGTAAGAAGACGTTGTCGACATAGTCCCACTCACCGCAGTTTTGGCTGTCGGGGCACTGGTATTTCACATACAGGACAACCTTGCGGTAATCGGTCACCATCGATGGAAACAGCGCCCATTTGGGATATGCGTTGTAGCCCTTGGTTGGGTCGGTGACGATCTTGGTCTTGTTGTGGGAGATGACATGAATTGTATCGACCTGCGCAGATACCCCGGCACAGAAAAAGAGCACGAATACGGCAATCCAGCGGATGAGCATGGTGTAAGTTAGCAAATTGGTAGTTGATAGGCACAGGGAAATTTGGCCGGCAGATTGTCAAGCCGCGAGTCGGCCTGACCTACAGGACTATAAGCTAATCGAGCTAAGCTCTTTTCCAACCGGAAGCCGCTGATGGCTTCCGGTTTTCTTTTGCATCTGTCAGTGATTTCGGTTTAGTTAGCGTCATGGCAACCAACGGCACCCTTTATCTCGTCGCGACGCCCATCGGCAACCTTGAGGATATCACCATGCGAGCCGTCAGGATATTGC